>CAZPBT010000034.1:16823-18091 GCA_964584555.1 uncultured Chitinophagales bacterium | reverse complement strand
CCTTACAATTCTAGGACGTTTTTTAATTGCTTTGTGTATTGTTTTCCTGTAAAAATCTTTTTTGAAAAAGCAGAATTAATATCACTCCTACGGTGATACAAGCATCTGAAACATTAAAAATAAACGGGAAAAACTCTATCCATTGTCCGCCAACTCCCGGTATCCAGGAAGGCCATTTAATTACACCCGGTTGCAGAATAGGGAAATAAAGCATATCTACTACTTTGCCGTGAAACCATCCGGCATAGCCTTGTTGGGGAAATAGTGTTGCAACTCTTCCAAGGCTATCTGTAAAGATTTTACCATAAAAAATACTGTCGATAATATTACCCACGGCTCCCGCTAAGATGAGTGATAAAGAAAATACAAATCCCTTGCTGGAGTTTTTTTCCTTTACAATCTTTGCCAGATAATAAGTAATAAAAAAAACGGCTACGATGCGAAACATCGTGAGTAAGAATTTGCCCAGCCCCACTCCGAAGCTCATACCGAACGCCATACCTTCGTTTTCTACAAATTGGATGCGTGCCCAGTCACCGATATAAGGAATGCTCTCACCGAGTGTCATACTTAATTTTACCCAAATCTTCGAAGCCTGGTCTATCAATAATGACAATACAACCGTAAGAATAGCAATGTTTTTTTTGGTCATTTTTTAATGATTCGTAACTTGTAAATTGTAATCCAATCCTGAAATTTGATAATTACATACCGCTCTTAAAAACGATCTGCTTGTTACTAAGCTCTGAGATTACTTTTGTAATTTTTTTCCCTCCACACTCAACGTGGCATGAGGCACCACCATAAGTCTTTCTTTAGGAATCAGTTTTCCGGTTTCGCGGCAAATGCCGTATGTTTTATTTTCAATACGCACCAAAGCACTTTCCAAATGGGAAATCAGCTTAAGTTGTCGGGAAACAATCTGATTCATATTTTCTCTTTCAGAAGTCATTGAACCATCATCAATAGAAGCAAATTGCGTGTCGCTTTCTGAACTGCTTCTGATTTGTTCGTTATAATAATCAATTTCTTCTTTTGCTTTTGCAATTTTCTTTTGGATAATTGCTTTGAATAAGTTCAAATCTGCATCGCTGTATCTCACCATGGATACTTCAAATGGTTTTGGCTCCGTATGTAAATGATGTGGAATATGCTGATGATGTGAGTGTACAATTTGTGTAACTTTTTCTGTTTTTACCGGTTTTTCTGTTTTTACAATCACCGCTTTTTTAGCAACACTTTTTGTTTTTTCAACTTTTGCTGCTACC
>CAZPBT010000034.1:0-16723 GCA_964584555.1 uncultured Chitinophagales bacterium | reverse complement strand
CTGCCTTTTTTACCGGTTTGGCTGCAACCTTAGCAACTGGCTTAGCAACAGTTTTAGCTACTGGTGCATTTTTTGCAGGTGTTGACTTTGCAACCGGTTTAGTTACTTTTTTTGCAACCGCTTTGCTTTTTGTTGCTTTGTCCGCCACTTTTTTTACTTCAGTTTTCGCTGTCGCTTTTTTTGCTGTCGGCTTTGCAACAGCTTTAGTTGCCGCCTTTTTTGGTGCAGCTTTAACTACAGGTTTTTTTGCAATAGGTTTTGCAACAGTTTTAGTTTTTGCTTTCGCAACAGTTTTAGCCACAGGCTTAACCGATTTAGCCGCAGTTTTAGCCGGCTTAGCAACAGTTTTGGCTACCGGTTTAGTCGCTTTTTTTGCGGCTGGTTTAACTACCGATTTAGCAACAGCTTTTTTAGCAGCTGGTTTAGCATTCGATTTTTGGGGGACGGTATTTGTTTTTTTTATCACTTTACCCATCTTCTACAATTTTAGAATGAATAATTTTAATAGTTCTCCGTTAATATCAAAGTCTTTAGCTCTTTCTTCTATATCCGTAAACACAATATCCTGTGCTAAAGTTTCGTTGCAAATATATTCTTTATATGATTTTAGTACTTCATTGAGTACCAAATGGTTTTGCACATATAACACGATTTTGTCAGTAACCTGAAAATCGGCTTCTTTTCTTTCATTTTGTATTTTATTGACAATTTCGCGGGCGAAACCTTCATTTTTTAATGATTCTGTTACTGTACTATCAAGAGCAACAGTCATGCCATTATTACTTGCAACCAACCATCCTTGTATATCATCCGATACAATTTCTACTTCCTCAAGCAAAATGGGGAAGTTTTCTGTTTCAAATTGGATGGAAACACTGCCATTTTTCTCCAGCTCAGCGATTTGCTGATTGTCGAACTGCTGAATAATTTCAGATACAGCCTTCATCTTAGCTCCCAGCTTCTTGCCTAATAATTTAAAGTTCGGTTTTACTTTTTTGGAAACAATGCCTGATGTATCAGATATATAAGCTATTTCCTTAACGTTTACTTCAGACAAAATCAATTCTTTAACTTTGTCTATCTGTTCTATTTGGTTTTTGTCGATGGCAGGAATAAGTATCTTTTGTAAAGGCTGACGCACTTTAATATTTTCTTTTTTTCGCAATGACAGCACCATGGAAGATATATTTTGAGCCAGTTCCATACGCTCTTCCAGTTGTTTGTCTATCAAATGTTCATTTACTGCAGGAAACAAGCTCAAGTGCACAGACTCTGATTTGCCCGTTAAATTCTGATACATAAAATCAGCATAAAATGGTGCTATCGGCGACATTAGTTGAGTTAACTTCTGTAAACACTCATATAATGTTTGATAGGCGGCAATTTTATCCGTTTCCACATCCGTTTTCCAAAAGCGGCGACGGCTCAAGCGCACATACCAGTTGCTTAGATGATCGTTTACAAATTCCTGAATTTCACGTGTTGCTCTTGTGGGCTCATAATCATCCAGATTTTGTTCTGTATTTTTTACAAGTGTATTAAGCAAAGACAATATCCAGCGGTCAATTTCAGGACGGTTTTCCACCGGAATTTGCTCGGTAGTATTGTCAAACCCATCTATATTGGCATATAATGCAAAAAACGAGTAGGTATTTGACAAGGTATTGAATAATTTTCGCCCCGTTTCTTCAATTCCATCGGTATCAAATTTCAGATTATCCCATGGCTGCGAATTAGCAATCATATACCAGCGTGTTACATCTGCGCCGTATTTGCCAATAGTTTCAAACGGATCAACAGCATTTCCCCAGCGTTTGGACATTTTATTGCCATTTTTGTCCAGGACCAATCCGTTTGAAATTACATTTTTATAGGCCACCGAATCGAATAACATAACGCCTATGGCATGCAGGGTATAAAACCATCCCCGGGTTTGGTCAACTCCTTCAGCAATGTAATCGGCAGGGAAGCCCCCCTGCCCCCCAAATGGGGGGTAAAGGTTGATATTATGTGACAACATTTCTTTAGAAAAAGCTGGTAGATGTGCCAGTGTATTTTCTATTTTCTTCAAGACACTATCTATATTTCCAATTACTTCTTCGTTTTTAAATCTGATAACACAATAACCTAATTTTTCTAAAATCTTTGTACGAATATTATCTGCCTCAATTTGTTCCGGCGTATCATGATATGCTCCGTCTACTTCAACAATCAGACGTTTATATAAACAAATAAAATCAACAATAAAATCGTCTATTACATGCTGTCTTCTGAATTTATATCCTTCTAATTTCTTTCCTCTCAGCATTTCCCACAAGGCTGATTCTGCTGCAGTAGCTTGTTTTCTGTGGTTTTTAGCATTTTCTTTTAGTAATGTATAAATGAGTGGATTTGCTGTTTTATACAGTTCTTTTATTTTTTTTACTTGTTCATTTTGTACGGCCTCGCTACTTCCCCCTGTGGGGGAATTTAAGGGGGCATGTAAATGCCACTGTGCGTAGGGCATCGCACCTGAATCAAACCATACATCTATCAAATCTGCTTCGCGATGCATAGGCTTTCCGGATGGCGAAACCAAAATAACATTGTCCACATACGGTTTGTGTAAATCGAGTCCGTTTTTAAATGGATTTTCTTTCAGAAATCCGGCTTCTATGGATTTGTTGATTTCGTCCTGCAATTGTTCAATTGATCCAATACAGATTTCTTCCGTACCATCTTCTGTTCGCCATATAGGCAGAGGTGTACCCCAATAACGTGAACGAGATAAATTCCAGTCCACCAAATTTTCCAGCCATTGCCCAAAGCGTCCCGTTCCCGTACTTTCCGGTTTCCAGTTGATAGATTTATTTAATTCTATCATCCTGTCTTTTACGGCGGTTACTTTAATAAACCAGGAGTCCAGCGGATAGTAGATAATCGGTTTGTCTGTACGCCAGCAATGTGGGTAGCTGTGTTCGTATTTTTCTACTTTGAACGCCTTGTTTTCTTTTTTCAGTTTTACGCAGATATCAATATCTACCGACACATAATTTGGCTCGTTTTTATAGTCTTTCACATATCTGCCCGAAAACTCTCCTGTCCCGTCTATAAATTTTCCTTCCTTGTCTACTAAAGTCAGGGAGCCGATGCAGTTTTCTGCGGCTACTTTCATATCATCAGCACCAAAACTAGGAGCGATGTGCACAATGCCTGTACCATCAGAAGTAGTTACAAAATCACCGGAAATTACCCGAAATGCATCACCGTCAATATGTGCTTTGCTGTTCGATTCAAAGGGAAGCAATTGCTCATATCGCATACCGACTAAGTCTTTTCCCTTACATTCTCCCAGTATTTTATATGGCAGATTTTTCCCGTCATTTTTATAATCAGAAAAAGATGCGTTTTCATTTTCTTTCTGAAAATAATTTCCAACTAAGTCTTTCGCCAGTATAAGTTGTTCCTGAATATGGGTATAGGGATTGAATGTTTCGAGCAATACATAATCAATATTGGGTCCTACACAAAGTGCAGTATTCGATGGCAAAGTCCAGGGTGTAGTTGTCCATGCTAAGAAAAACAAATTGTCTTCAAAGTTGTTTTGCTCAAAAATAGCTTTGAACTGTGGAATTTGAACTAAGGACTGTGGGCTAAACTTAAACTGGGCCACACAAGTTGTATCTTTTACTTCGCGATAGCAACCCGGCAAATTGAGCTCATGAGAACTTAAGCCCGTACCTGCAGCCGGTGAATAAGGTTGGATTTTCAGTCCTTTGTATAACAAGCCTTTTTCGTAAAGTTGCTGCAACAGCCACCACAAACTTTCGATATATCCATTTTCAAATGTGATGTAAGGATGTTCCAAGTCAACCCAGTAGCCCATCTTTTGTGTAAGGTCGTCCCACACATTTTTGAACTTCATTACTTCTTCCCTGCACTCCTTATTGTATTCAGCAACAGAAATTTTCGTGCCTATATCTTTTTTTGTGATATTCAGTTTCTTTTCGACTTGCAATTCCACAGGCAGGCCGTGCGTATCCCAGCCACCTTTGCGGTTTACCTTGTAGCCTTTGAGCGTTTTATATCGGCAAAAAATATCCTTAAGAGAGCGCGATAAAACATGATGAATACCGGGCATACCATTGGCACTGGGCGGGCCTTCATAAAATACAAAATCAGGATTACCTTCTCGCATACTAATACTTTTGTGGAAGGTGTCATCCGTTTGCCAAAAATCGAGAATCTGCTTTTCTATATCTGACTGTGTGATATGCTTAATTTCTTTAAATGCCATCTTACTGCAATTTCCTTTCTTAAAAAATTTGCGCAAATATAGTCATTTCAAGGGGTTTAACACAAAAAAGGACATTAATATATTGAAAAAGAATTGAATAGAATACAGAAATACAATAAATCGTATATTTATTATTTATTTTTATTTAGACCTGAATTTAAGGTACTGACGTCTAGTAATAAATACAACTTTGTTAAGAATAATCTCTTGTGTGGTTTATTTTATAATTTTTACCACATAGATGCTTAGATTTTTTTTAAGATTAACAATGTTTTGCATACAAAAATCATGTTAAGCATAGAAAAATATAGGATTCGCCAAAGGCGATACTATGTTTTTGCTTGACTA
Organism: uncultured Chitinophagales bacterium; assembly: GCA_964584555.1. Taxonomy (GTDB): domain Bacteria; phylum Bacteroidota; class Bacteroidia; order Chitinophagales; family JADIYW01; genus JADJSS01. The sequence goes on along the minus strand of CAZPBT010000034.1, from coordinate 12,099 downwards.
TCTATACGGATTTGCCTCAAACAACTATTTTTGATTAAAAATACTATGCTTCAATGTGGTTTAAACCGTACAATGGGTTAAAAATAATATTGTCATATTTACTTATTTACTAATTATCATTTTACTATAGTAGCTACTACTCTTTTTTATCAAAAGAAGCAAGCCTTTTGTAGTATTATTTTCTTAGTTTTGAAACTGGTTAAATACAAAACGGGCAGTATTTGAACTGCCCGCCATTAACCATTAAAATTTAAAACAATGAAAAGTTTCAGTAAATATATACTTTTTCTAATTACACTGCCATTATTTTTTTACTTTTTAAGTGAAAAAAAAGTTTTGGCTCAAAATTCACCATTAGGAACATGGCGTGCACATGTACCTCTCCAAAGTGCCACATCTGTGTGTAAGAGTAAAGAAAACATATATGCAGCTTGCAGCAATGGTATCGTTAGTGTAAACATAGATAACCACTACATGGAAACTTATACCAAAGTAAATGGGTTAGCAGAAGTCTTTACCAATCAGGTGGGCTATGATACAACACTTTCTGTTTTAGTTATTGCTTATGAAAATTCAAATATTGATTTAATTCAAAATGGGAAAATCACCAATATTCCTTATTTGAAAAATACTGTTATTTCAGGCGACAAGAAGATTTATTCCATTTTTTGCAAGGATGGCAGAGCTTATTTGGGTTTGGGTTTTGGAGTTATGATTTTAAATCTCGACAAAAAAGAAATCAGTGAAACCTATACTTTCAGTGATATTTCAGGCTTTATTCGAGTTAATACGCTGACTGTCTTTAATAATGAAATTTTTTGTGCCACCAACAAGGGTATCATTTCGGGCAGAATGGCAGCAAATGTAAATCTGTTAAACTTTAATAATTGGACTAAGCACAGCAACGGAATTCCTCAAAATGAAGCCTTCTCCATTTCAGTATTTCAAAACAAAGTTTATTGCGGATTGGATAATTCCATTTACAGTTATGATGGCACTTCCTGGAGTAACTTACTTACGCAAAGCAATTGGCAAACGATACACCTCAACAATAGTAATAATGGCTTACAAGCAGTACAATATAATTCGTCAAACGGACAAAGTAAGATTGGAAGATGGAACGGCAGCAGTTTCGATTTCTTGCCGGATGATTTCAATATAGCCCGACCATTGCAAACTGTAAGTGATTATAATAATCATATTTGGTCGGCTGATTTATACAGAGGATTAGTTCAGGAAAACAATAATACTTTCAGTGCATTTATCCCCAATGCACCATTTTCCAGGTCATGCCGGGAAATGGACTATATGAATGGCACAATTTACTCTACATCTTCTGTTATTAACAATGGATGGGCGCCGAATGGTTTGCCTGAAGCCCGGTATTTTTCATCTTGCAAAAATTATGACTGGACATCACACACACAATACACGGATGCTATCTTAAACGATGTCAACCAAATTGCAGTAGTGAAAACATTGCCATCTCAAAACAAAGTGTTTTTTGGCGCAGCCGAATTTAGTCAGGGAGGAATAATAGAATATTCTTTAGATGACAATAGTATTAAGATTGAAAGAAATGCACCGGGAGTGCCTGAGTCATTTCGTATTACTGGTGCTGATGCTGACGAATATGACAATGTATGGTTTTCCAATGCCTATTCCCGTGCTCCATTAATTTGCCGAAAAGCAGACGGAAGTTTTCACTATTTTAATTCGGGTTACCTGAGTGGAGAGCTGGTAAAAGATGTAGTAGTGGATGACTACAACCAAATCTGGATAGCAAAAGAGAGCGGTAGCGGTGGTTTAGTTATGCTGAATTATGGCAATGATATCGATGACCAAAGTGATGATCGGTATTTCAATTTTACCACCGGGCAGGGTTATGGCAATTTGCCGGTTACCAATGTAATTTGTTTGGCTAAAGATAAACAAGGAGATATTTGGCTTGGCACTACAAAGGGAATTGCCCGCATTACTTGTGCAGCTTATGTAACCGATAATGCCTGCGAAGCCGAGCAAATTTGTATAGACAGGAACGACGGAAGCGGGTTTTGTGATAACTTGTTGGAAGACGAAGTAGTCAATTGCATCAAAGTAGATAATGCTAATCGCAAATGGATAGGCACGGCCAATGGGCTTTTTTTGGTAAGTGCTGACGGATTAGAGACTATTTATAAATTTACGGAAGACAATTCTCCCTTATTGTCTAATGTGGTAAGAGGCATCACCATAAATGAGGAAAATGGTGATGTTTTTATTGCTACCAATAAGGGAATTTGTTCATACAGAGGAGATGCTACAACCACTACCGCATCATTTTCGGAAGCATTTGTTTATCCCAATCCGGTTGAGCATGACTATTTCGGTCCCATAGCAATTAGAGGTATTCCGGATAATTGTACGGTAAAAATTACAGATTTTTCCGGCAATTTGGTTTATCAGACTACAGCCACGGGTGGGCAGGCTGTTTGGGATGGCAATCTTACAAATGGGAAACGCGCTGCTACGGGCGTATATTTTGCACTATGTTTGGGCTCAGACAAGAAACAAAAAGCTAAACTTAAGTTTGTTTTATTTAACTGATTTATCTAAAGTAAACACTAAAAATATAGCTTTAAAGTCAGGCTAAAGAGTGTTTATTTTTAGTTATTTTTGAACCATGAGAAAGCTACAGCTTTTAAGCCTGTTTATTTTACTGTTTATATTTAAGAACATAAAAGCCGACCATCTTATGGGAGGTGAAATGACCTATCAGTGCTTGGGTAATAATAATTATGAAATTAATTTAATCATTTATCGAAATTGTAACAGTACGAACACAAACTTAGATCCTGATGCCTACATCACAGTTTTTAATGCACAAAGCAATTTTATCTATAAAACAGCAACCATTCCACTTACCAACCAAAGTCATATTCGCATTCCGCCGGCTACACCCTGTTTTACTCCTCCATCGCCGTCTCAGGTATGTATGGATAAGCTGGTTTACAGCGGAATCGTGAACCTGCCTGCCAGTACTACCGGCTACAAGCTGGTTTATCAGCGATGTTGTCGTAATCCGGCTATTACTAATCTTTTTAATGCCGGTGATATTGGCAGCACTTACGAGATAATCATTCCACCTTCTACCGTTACTACGTGCAACAATACTCCTGTATTTAATTCTACTACTCCTGCCTTTATGTGTGTCAATCAGTATTCCTATCAGGATTTTTCTGCAACAGATGCTGATGGTGATTTATTAGTATATTCACTTTGTGCACCCAAACTCGGTGCTGATTTGAATGATCCAAGACCAACTCAAGCGTCTCGCCCTCCTTATGCAGACGTACCATACAATTCACAATTCAGCGAAACAGAGCCTCTGGGTCCCGGTTCTTTAATCAGTATCAATCCTGCAACGGGCTTATTAAGCATGAAACCGGCTACATCAGGCTATTTTACGGTTGGAATTTGTGTTGCAGAATACCGAAATGGTGTATTACTGAATACCGTCATCCGCGATGTGCAATTCAATATTACCAATTGCTCAGTTACTCAATCTATTCCGTCTGTAAACCTAAATGCTTCAAATGCCATTACACAGACAAGCGATACCAGCTTTATGAGTTGTAATGGTTTGACGGTTAGTTTTTTGAATAACAGTAATAATGCAACAACCTCCTTCTGGGATTTTGGCGTATCCACTCTTACAAATGATACCTCAATTGTAAAGACACCCACCTATACATTTCCTGATACAGGCGTTTATCATGTTACACTGATAATTAACAAGGGCCAGACGTGTGGAGATACTTCTACGATTGAAGTCAGAGTATTGAAAGAATTGAGAGGAGATTTTTCTTATCTGAATCCAATTTGTGCGAATGCTACTGAATTTTTACAGGATTTATCTACATCATTCTACAATGATATTAACGGATGGAAATGGTATTTTGGTGATGGCGATTCCAGTATATTGCAAAATCCTACTCACAGCTATCCACAAGCAGGAAATTACAGTATTAATCTGGTTGCCACCACTCAGCGGGGCTGTAAAGTAACCGCTACAAAACCTTTAACAGTAACTCCGGGTCCTGCGCCCAATTTTATCGTAAAACAAGTCTGCAAAAACAGGTTAACTTATTTTACTAATCAGTCTACCATACAAAGTGGTACTATAATCAAGTATATCTGGGATTTTGGAAATGGCATGAAAGATTCTGTCAATGCTAATCCCTCCACTGTTTATCCAACGGACGGAACTTATACCATTACCTTAACTGCTGTATCAGATAATGGCTGTCGTACATCCACAACAAAAACTGTTACTATTCATGATAATTTTAAGGTGGATTTCACGGCAACGTCCGTATGTGAAAAGAACAGCCCGGTCTTTAATAATACATCTACCGGATACAGCAATTACCTATGGCGTTTTGATGACGGCACTACCAGTACGGCAACAAACCCTACCCATATTTTCTCAACGGCCGGAACTTATGCCATTACACTTACAGCCGGTCATGCAATTTGTGCAAGTGATAGTATTACGAAGTCCGTTATTATTAAACCCAATCCTTCATTTACACTAAATAAAAACATTTCTTTTTGTGAACAAACTACTTTTAATCTGTCATTACCCGGCACTTATGACTCATTGCGCTGGAATACCAATCAAACAGCAAATAGCATAAGCATTGACGGAAGTATAAACCCATTAAAAGTAACAGCCTATTTAAATGGATGCATTAAGTCTGATTCTACCAAAGCAATCATCTATCCAAAACCCAACGCAGAATTTCTTACTGATAAATTTTGCGCTAATAAGCCTACTACTTTCTTAAATTCCTCTTCTGTAACTGGTGATAATATTGCCCAAAATAACTGGACCCTGACCAATGGAATTTCAACAATAACATCTGTACAAAAAGAACCTACCCTTAATCTTAATCAGCTAACACCCTATCAGGTTCTGCTCATCGTGACTACCGCACACGGTTGTAAAGACACTTTCCGCAATACGCTCTCGCTATTAGATACATTTTCTGTCGGCATGAAGATTCCTGATGCGGTTTGCATTAAAAACTCGAACAATTTTGCAGACAGTTCCGTTGGCAATAATGCATTTTATTCATGGAATTTCGGAGACGGGCAACTCGCTAATACGGCTTCAGCAACACATACTTATCTCACTCCCGGATCCTACACGGTTACGCACTTGGTACGCAACCAAAGTTGTGGAGAGGACAGTATTTCAAAGCAGATTATAGTGAAAGACCTACCTGTTGTAGATCTTGGCGATGATATCATTATGTGTCCCGGTGCTAATACTGCTGTCTTATTGCCCGGTAATTTTGATAGTGTTATATGGAATAACGGCTCTCGTACCAATCCGGCAAATTATGATGGCAACTATCCGGTTATTAGTGTTACAGCTTATCAGTTGGGTTGTTATAATTCAGATTTAGTTGATGTCATCTTAAATTGCGATGTATTTATTCCTACTGCGTTTTCTCCTAATGGTGACGGCATAAACGATTATTTTAATTTCTTATCACATAGCCTGAAAACTTTTACTTTGAAAGTTTACAACCGTTGGGGTGAGCTGGTATTTGAGACAGAGAGCTATACTAACAGTTGGAATGGCACGTTTAAAGGCAAGCCCTGCGACTCAGATGATTATGTCTATATTGCTTATGGAATAAAAAATGACAATAAACCTTTTTATATGAAAGGAACTGTCACTTTGCTAAAATAGGATTTATTTAATGCGTCCTAAATAAACCAAGGTATTATAAGCAAAGACTACCTCACCTTTCTTTTCATGTTTTTCAAATAAGGCAATTATTGCTTTTTCCATTGCATTATATTTGGGGCTGTTCCTATTGGGCATATATGAAGATGAAATAATTCTGCCGATTAAGCCTTCCAGATTAAAAACCTGTTCATTATACAAGACCACTCTTTTAAACTCAGCAGGAGCAAAGAAATCATGTATCCGTTCACTTGTAATATTGCGATGTGATATCTCGTTGTAATCAAAGGCAAACTGCTGAATCAGCATTTCATAATCTTGCTGGAATGGAGCATCACTCTTTCTGTCATTCCAAATCAAACACAAATAAGTCTTTGGCTTAGCAATACGTAAAAATTCTGCTTTAGTCTGTTGCGGATTAAACCAGTGAAAAGCCTGAGCACATACAATTAAATCTATCGAATGAGCCGGGAGGTTTGTTGCTTCAGAACTGCCGTGTAAACTGTGAAAATTTGGAAATTCATGCAGCCAGCCTTCTGCTGCTTTCCGCATGGGTTCATTAGGCTCGATGCCATAAACGGTATTCCCATTTTCCAAAAATATACGTGCTGAAATACCCGTTCCGCTGCCTATATCTGCAATATTCATCTTTGGAGTCAAATGAATCTTTTTTTCCAGTAATTCCAATAATTCTTTCCGGGGATAGCCGGGGCGGTGTTTTATATAATGCTCTACTCTGTCTGAAAAACGGGATTTTGCATCCATAACGGTCATTAAAAAATGTTGCGAAATAAGTACCTTTGCAGAAACAATTTTTACATGTATTCCAATATAAAATTAAAAAGAAATATTTACTCCACAGAAGAGCATTTGATGCTCCAAAAAATGTGTCAGCAATTTATCGAAAAAGAAATTACTCCCTACCATGCACAATGGGAAGAAGAAGGCATGGTGAGTCGCGAGGTTTGGACAAAAGCCGGAGAAGCGGGTTTGCTTTGTTTGGATGTTCCTGAAGAATACGGCGGTCCGGGATTGGATTTCTCTTTTTGTGCGTTAATCACTGAAGAAATTTCTAAGGCAGGTTATACCGGTCCTGGTTTCTTTTTGCATTCTGATATAGTTGCCCCTTATTTGATTGATTTCGGATCGGAGGCTCAAAAAATGTACTGGTTGCCAAAAATGGTAAGCGGAGAAGTAATTACTGCCATCGGCATGACAGAGCCTAGCTGTGGCAGTGATTTGCAAGCTTTGAAAACAACGGCAACAGATCAGGGTGATTTTTGGGAAATTAACGGTCAAAAAACCTTTATCACAAATGGCTATATGAGTGAGATGTGTATCATCGCTGCCCGTACTATTGTAAACGGGCAAGATAAAGGCATCAGCTTATTTATCGTAGAAGCTGACCGCGAAGGATTTTCTAAAGGAAAGCCGTTCAAGAAAGTGGGCATGAAAGCACAAGATACTTGTGAGTTGTTTTTTGATAATGTAAAAATCCCTAAGGAAAATATTTTAGGTGAAATTGGTAAAGGGTTTATATATATGATGCAAAAGCTTGCCAGAGAACGCATGTCGGTTGCATTAATGTCAGTTGGCGGTGCCGAAGGAGCTTTAGAGCAAACTATTGAATATGTTTCTTCCCGTTATGCATTCAAACAACCTATTGCCGGATTCCAGAATACTCAATTCAAAATGGCAGAAATGGCCACACAACTTCAGATACACCAAACTTTTGTTGATCGTTGTGTGGAATTATTGTGTGAAGGCGAACTTAGTGCCGAAACTGCTTCGATGGCAAAAAGTGCCTGTACTGACATGCACCAGCAATTAGTAGATGAGTGTATGCAATTGCACGGCGGTTATGGTTATATGTGGGAATATTACATTGCCAGAGCATACGCCGACAATCGTGTTGCACGCATATATGCGGGTACCAATGAAGTCATGAAGCTCATTATTGCCAGAGGATTATTCAGAGAATTACTTGAAGCACAAAAAAGACAAAAACTACAGGGCGCAGTATAGAGGTACTTGAAAAATTAACACATCTGATTGTACTGAAAGCTAGACTAAGCCGCCGCTCTTGAGTTTTTCGGCATTTTCTTCAAATACGAGCTTCTCAATAATGGGGTCTAAATCACCGTTTACTATTTCGCCTAAGTTATACAATGTAAGATTGATGCGGTGATCGGTAACTCGCCCTTGTGGCCAGTTGTAGGTTCTTATCTTTGCACTGCGGTCTCCAGTACTTACCATGGTTTTTCTGCTTTTTGCAATGGCTTCCTGATGCTCCATTACCGCTTTTTCATAAATACGGGAACGCAATACTTTTAATGCGCTTTCGTAATTTTTTATCTGAGAGCGCCCGTCCTGACATTCTGCTACCGTGCCGGTTGGTATATGTGTTAGCCGCACAGCAGATTCCGTTCTGTTTACGTGTTGCCCGCCGGCACCACTCGCCCTGAATACATCTCTCCTGATATCGCTTTCTTTAATTTCAACATCCACCTCTTCCGCTTCCGGCAATACCGCCACGGATGCAGCAGATGTATGTACCCTGCCTTGTGATTCGGTTTCGGGAACACGTTGCACACGATGTACTCCACTTTCGTATTTCAGTATGCCGTAAACGCCATCACCACTTACTTCAATTACAATTTCCTTATATCCACCCGAAGTACCCGGATTTTCATTCATCACTTCTGTTTGCCATCCCTTTATAGCGCAATAGCGCATATACATCCGGTATAAATCGCCTGCGAAAATACTGGCTTCATCACCTCCTGTACCTGCTCGTATTTCTAAAATGGCATTTTTATCATCTTCCGGATCTTTAGGAATCAGTAAATACCTGATTTCATCTTCCAGTTTGGGCAATTCTTCTTCTTGTTCTGCAAGTTCGGCTTTAGCCATGTCACGCATTTCCTCATCTTTCTCTTCATTTATGATGGCCTTATTAAATTCGATGTTGGATAACAGATTGCTATAGCGGTGGTAAGCCTCAATAATCGGCTCAAGGTCTTTGTATTCTTTCGCTGTTTTTTTAAAACGTGCCAAATCACCTACCACAGCAGGATCGGTAAGTTGCTGTTCCAAATCTTTGTAACGAATGAATATGGCTTCGAGTTTATCTAACATGGCGGCGCAAAGGTAATCTTTTTCAGAATTATAATTATTTACTAATCGTTAACCAACAGATCTCAAATTAATGGATAAATCAAACAAAGACTTCCGGCATTTAAACTAAGTTTACTAAAATAGTTTACGTTTATTTCATTCAAATATTTAACCAGAAGCATCCTTTCACTCTTTTGATATGTATCAAAAAAAACATAAAAATGAATAATAATAAGCCTTTTGAGAAAATTTTAGGGTTTTTAACATGCAAAATTGACCGATATGCAATATCTTTGGTCTGATATTTGTTGCTACAATGTTTGCTAATATTTTTTTGAAATGAGATTAACAAAACTTAAATACCCTGTATCTGTTCTTTCCATGTTTTTTGCATTCGTGATGCTTTCAGCATTTACAATTCAGAAAACAACACAGCAACCTGCAACTTCAGCTGGGGTAATTTCAGTTAAATCACTTAATCTTCCAAAAAGTACTGTAGTTTGGACAGGAAAAAAAATTACAGGACAACATACTGGTACTGTAAATATCAGTTCCGGCACAATTACAACTAAAAATGGCATTTTAGGCGGTGGTGAATTCACTATTGATATGAACTCATTAAAATGCACGGATATACAAGATTCAGGATATAATGCAAAGTTGATTAATCATCTTAAATCTGAGGACTTTTTTAATATAGCTCAGTATCCGGTTGCAACACTCAAGATTACCAAAGTGTTAAAGATTAAAAATAAATCAAACGCATACAACCTAACAGGCAATTTAAGCATCAAAGGTATTACGAAAGCAATTTCTTTTCCTGCAACGTTTAAGAAAGTAGGAAATACTTACCAAGCAACGGCAATGATTAGTGTGGACAGAACGAAATGGGATATTAAATACGGCTCGGCAAACTTTTTTGAAGGTCTTGGAGATAAGGCAATAAAAAATGAGTTTGAACTGAACGTAAACATAGCAACGAATTAAAGATTATTGCCGAGAGGCAATTGGGTTTTTCATAGTTTTATGGTTTTTGTGGCTTGTCCGATCCTGTGGGTCGGACAGGTCATTTTTTAGGCGAACACTATCCAATTTTATCAACGAAATAGTAAGATTCAACTTGAATTCACACATAAGGTAAATTCTAGAAAAACACCAAAGTAAAACAAACTATATACCCTGAAGTGGAGAATAAATTATTGCATGGTCTTGTCCATCAGCACCTTAAATACTTGAGAATATTTTGCCGGAAACAGCTTAATAAGCGTATCAGCCATATACGTTTCGGCACCTATCATAATTTTTTCTTCGCCACTCTTCACTCCGTCAATTATGATTTTTGCCGCCTTATCTGCCGTATGCCGAAGTGCATTCTGATTAAATTTATCCAGCACGTCCTTTGCTTTTTTTGCATCATCTTTCTCTGTAATACGTGCATTATTGGCAATATTGGTTTTAATACCTCCCGGATGCACCGTAAATACTTTTACGGGTGTGCCAATCAGTTCCATGCGCAATGCTTCTGATAATCCTCGCACCGCGAATTTAGATGAACAATAGGGAGTCTGCTCTGCAATACCCGCTAAGCCAAACAAACTTGAAATATTAATAATAGCGGCTTCTTTTTGTTCCATTAAGCTAGGCAAAAACTCTTTGATACCGTAAACCACTCCCCAAAAATTAATATTCATCAACCATTCAAATTCTTCATAAGAAATATCTGTAATTTTTGCTTTGCCTAAGGCTACACCTGCATTATTAAATACAACATCTGCATGTTTATAATGTTGTAATACTTTTTGTGCAAATTCTTGATAAGCTGTTTTATTGGAAACATCAAAAACATGTGTAAAAACAGCTTTGTCTTTACAAAGTGTTGCTGTTTCTTTCAATCCTTCTTCATTTATATCAGATAATGCGAGTTGAGCACCTTCATTGCTCAGTGCTTTTGCCAGCTCTCTGCCAATACCCGAACCCGCACCGGTAATGACCACTACCTTATCTTTAAATGTTTTCATGAAATTAATTTTTCTGAAAAATACAATGAAGATGATTAATTTGAGGTTATCCAAGGTTAAGAAGTAAGAAAAGCTTGTTTAAATTTGTAAAAATGGTTAGCAATGAAACAAAAGAAAAATTAGAGTATTTCTACTCCAAATACAATCAACGTTCATTTATCGAGAACGATCCAATTTCTATTCCGCACCGTTTTACTAAAAAGCAGGACATAGAAATTTCAGGATTGTTTGCAGCAACTCTGGCTTGGGGAAACCGGAAATCTATTATCAACAGCAGTAACAAGTTGCTAAATTTGATGGATAATGCACCTTATGATTTTATCCGTCATCATCTGCCCAAAGACCTTATTCCGTTTCAGTCCTTTGTACACCGCACCTTCAATACAACTGATGTTTTGTATTTTATTTCATTTCTGAAAAATTACTATACACAACATCAGTCACTGGAAACCATCTTTGTTGCAGACAGTATTCATGCGGGGTTAATTGCATTTAAGCTCGAATTTATTTCCGGAGAGCATTTTCCTTTACGAACAAAAAAACATGTTTCCTCTCCGGAAACGAACTCTACTTGCAAACGGCTGAATATGTATTTGCGCTGGATGGTAAGGAGTGACAATAATGGCGTTGACTTTGGTATCTGGAAAACTATACAACCTTCACAGCTTTATATGCCACTGGATGTGCATGTAGAAAATTATGCAAGAAAACTTGGCTTAATTACTCGCAGGCAGCGCGACTGGAAAACAGTGGAAGAGCTTACGGCAACATTGAGAAATATAGACAAAGATGATCCTGTTCGATTTGACTATGCACTGTTTGGAATGGGCATAGAGAAAGTTGTTTTGTAGCCATCAGATTTCAAGAAATAACAAAACAAGACCAATAATAAAAATACCGCTTAGCCCCAAAAAGAAGAATATATCGGCATATCGTTCTGTTTTTTCCATATTCGGGTTTCGCAAGGTGATGTAAGACAGCAGGCAAGAAACGATAAAAAACAGTGTGTTTATTCCAAGAAACTCATCAATTATAGTTTCTTTGTTTACTTTCAGAATCTTAAAGAAAGAGATAATTGTAATGGAAACGCCAATCATCGTTGTTGATCCTGAAAAGATATGATTGGCAATATTTTGATTCTCAGATTTAGAAAATGGCTTCATCGTTATTTTGCAATCTCTTTATTAATTATTATTTCTAAAAACACTAGAATTATAATCTTCA
>CAZPBT010000033.1:0-18161 GCA_964584555.1 uncultured Chitinophagales bacterium | reverse complement strand
AATAATCGCCCAGTGTTTCTTTCAATTGGGCAAGAGCCTTGTCTTTTTGTTCGTCGTTGGGTGCACTGCCATGCCACTTGTGGGTGCCCATCATAAAATCTACCCCGTAGCCCATTTGTGTACGCATCAATATCGCAATTGGTTTGCCATTTTTGGATGCAGCTTTAGCTTGTTTCAACACTCGAACAACATCTTCCATATCATTACCTTTCATATCAAATGTCTCCCACCCGAAAGACTTAAACTTAGTATGTAAATCACCTAAATCCAATACTTGTTGCGTGCTGCCATCTATTTGTGCATCATTCCAGTCAACGGTTACAATGAGATTATCAACTTTCTTAGCCGCAGCAAACATCAATGCTTCCCAAATTTGCCCTTCTTGCAACTCTCCGTCACCTGTTAAACAAAAAACAAGCTTATCATCCTGATTGAGTTTTTTGCTCAAGGCTGCTCCTATTGCTACTGATATTCCTTGCCCTAAGGAGCCACTGGCAATACGTATACCCGGCAAGCCTTCGTGTGTGGTAGGATGGCCTTGCAACCGTGAGTTGAGATGGCGGAACGTACCTAATTCTTTCACATCAAAATAGCCTCTTCGTGCCAATACACTGTAAAACAAAGGAGAAATATGTCCGTTTGACAGGAAAAACAAATCCTCCTGATTGCCATTCATTTTAAATGGAATTTTAATATCCATTATCTCGAAATAAAGGGCAGTAAGAAAATCGGCACTGCCTAACGAGCCACCCGGGTGACCGCTTTTGCATTGATGTACCATACGGACTATATCTCTACGTACTTGTGTGGCTATATTCTGAAGTTCTGAAGTTTGCATATTGAAAAATCTAAAATTTGAGTGTGAGCAAATGTATGAAATTTAACTACATCATCTTGGCCAAGGGAATTTATTTTTTACTTTATCTATTACATTTTCTTTCACATTCTCTTTTATGTTTTGAGCCGGATTACTGTTAGTACTTGTATCTTTTTGTCCGGTTAATATCTCATTGAGCTTGTTTTTAGCTTGTTCTTTAGCCGTTTGTTTTAATGTATCCAAAGTCTGCTTGGCTTGTGTTTTTACTTCTTCTTTTATCTGTTGCACTTGTTGCTGCACTTGCTCTTTTACCACATCTTTCATGGTGCCTCCGCCAACTTTCCCATCCGGTTTTCCCATCGTAATTTTAGGATCCTTGAGTGTACCCCCTACTTTTAAATTCAGGCGAATAATTTCCGGCACCATGCCGTTCAATTGCGGTATGGGATTTTTTGCCAGCAAGCCGGTCGCAAAAGAGCTGGCTTTACCTAATTCTTTCCACGGCACATCAATGGCTACTGCATAATCTACTGTTTGATCCATGCCTTGCGAACCGCCAACCGTCATAGACAAATTGTTTGCTTTCATCGTAAACGGGTCAACCATCATTCTTCCGTTTACAAATGTGGTTTTTATATTTACATTCTGAAACTGCAATTTGTCTAATTGTTGTAATTGCGTCATTTCTTTTATCTTATTCAATACCGGAACATTTTGTGCTATTGCTAACGGAATATTAACGCCTGCTGTACCGTTTATCGTCTTCAAGTCGGGAGATAAGTCCGGATTTAAGGTGGTATTGATATCCATATTAGAGCTAAACGTACCGGAAATATATTGCATAATAGGAGTTATATTTTTGGCTACCCCCGAGTATTTATACAATTGCTGAATATCAAATGATGTGATGTGATAGTTGATTTTTGCTGTGGGAATGTCTGTTTTTGTATTGTAAAAGCCACTTACAATGGCAGAACCACCCAACAAATTCGCACTCAAATTATTTAGATTTAATTGTTCGTCTTTGAGTGTGATATTGCCCACCATCTCTTTAATATTCAATTTGTCAAAGAGCAATTCTTTCACACTCGCCGTTCCGTTCAAATCTATATTATCAGGAATACGCATTACTTCTTGAGCTTTTTGTGATTTGGTTTTGTTGGCAGAAGTTGAATCGGGCAAAAATTCATTGGCATTTATTTTATTAGAAACGATATTGATATTGCCGCCGAGCTTTGCTCCTTTCACCAATACATAACCAATTACATTGTCTAATTTTCCTTTGATATCAAAATCGCTGCTTCCGATTTTAGCTATGCATTGATCTACGGCTACATATTGCGGTGTAAAATTCAACAACAAGTTGCTCACCGAAATAGGCTTAGGCACATCTTTAGATCGGTATTCAATTCCTGTGGCGGCTATATTACCTGATGCCAGAATATTTTGATAGTTTTTAGCTACAATATCTGATTGACGAGCTCGCACTTTTAAATCTAAATTGGCATTTCCTTTCAGTGTTTTTATATCATCTGACGGATAAAATTTTTGAACATCCGCTAAATTCAATTTGCCTTTTGCCGCCAAGTCTATATCAGGATTTGAAATTGGTGTAGCAATATTCAGCGAACCATCAATTGGCTCGTTGGCAATATTAATATGAAAATCTGGGATATTGACTACTGTATTATCCAGACTGCCCCCCGGGTTTTTTACATGGGCATCAATGGCAATGTCTTTAACAGCTGTAGGCAAATCAGGATATTGAAAAAAGCCGTCTTTTACATTAAGATTAAGTGCAAATTGTGGATAGCTCTTGCCTTGCATAATGCCTTTGGCAATTCCATCCAGTTGTAGTTTTCCGCTTGTTTTTATCTTGTTAAAGTCTTTGGCATAAATGGCAGGAATGAGCGATAAGATAGATTTAAAATCTGTTTTATCTGCTTTAAACTCAATGTCCATATTGGTTGCATTGTTGTCTTGTTGCTGCACAAATCCTGTAAAGAGCAATCCAAGATCATTGAGAGATAGTTTATTGTCTTTGAAAGTGTATTTTTTTGCAGGTTGGTCAATATTTAATTTGCTGTCAAATTTTATTTTAGCTTCTTTCAAATAAGTTATCAAACCTTGGGAAAAATTGGCTTTGGCTATTTCAGTTGTAGAGGTGTAGTCGAGTATCTCTTTGGTGAAATCTCCTTTGCCGTCATGGTTTAAATTTTGGATGTTTAATTTATTGCCGGTTGTAAAATCGTTATAACTCAGACTGATATTGTCTAGCTTAATTTTCTTGAGTGCCAAAGAAAAAGGCGAAGCTTTTGATGTGTCGGTTTCAGATGAAGATTTGATGATATTCCAGTTGGCTATCGAATCTTTATTTACAATAGCATTCAGTATTACATCTTTCAGAGTGATTGCCTCAATTTTGTAATTACTTCCTTTAATTACACTCATTAAATCAAGTGATATTTTGGCATCACCAAGATGCAACAATGTATCTCCTTCAAAAGGTGCTTTATTTACAATATCTACATCTTTCAGTGTCAAAGCGATATTGGGGAAGTTTTGTATATTTTTCAGGATTGATAAATCAACTTTTCCAACGTGAGGCTTGGCATCAATATAATTTTCAGCTTGCTGCGTTACAATTCCGATTAGTTTATCTTTAAAGAAAAACGGGATAATGAATGCGGCTGCAATGATAACAACAAAAGCTATCAGCAGACCTTTAAAAAACTTTTTCATATAAAATATCAGATTTAAACAAGCTACAAGATATAAAATGATGCTGAAATTTGCATGTGCCTGTTTTTACTTCAAGAAGATCTGAAAACTATTTAATCAAAAAAATCCCGCCTTGCGGCGGGATAAACTAACTAAACTACAGAAGAAGAAAATTTAATATTTGTAGCGGTAAAACAAGGTATCTTCACCGCTTCTTCTAATGTTTCTTTTCACAATTCGGTTTTGGTCATCATATATGTATCCAAAATCGTAAGTATCTATTGTCGTATTGGTCATCAGATTGGTCTCCACACGTTTTAGCAAAACATTTCTATTGTCAATGCCATAATTTAATCCGCACTTCCTTATTACATTCAACCCGCCCAGGTAAATGAAATTAACACCTTTGTTAAAGAATCTCGTATCTAAATCCGGAATGATTGTATCTGAAGCATATGTCAATTCTGCTCTGCCAACCGGAGCACTTCCGTTTATACTTAACTCGTATTTCAGCAAATTATTGTTGGCGTCATACTCAAAATTAATATAATCCAATATGGCTGCTCCTGAAGAATCTCTAAATGAAGTCAGCAAGTCATTGGTATAGGTAAATCGCAATCCATTTCCGGCATCATCCAGCAACTTCGTAATTTGCTTTTTGTTGTTGAAGAAAAATGACACATTTAATTCACCTGCACCTAAACGATAGGTTCGGGCATATACATAATCACTGTGATATTCAAATTCAACTTTTTTCAACACCACGCCTGAATTTCCGGTGTCATTCAGTACAATAATTTTCTGCAAAGTACCATCCGTATTGTAATAAAAGTTGGACGATTCAATCAAGTCAGGACTGCCGGACAACCTGCCATTTACATTATCCTCCACAATCTGGTTGGACTGCCTTATGGATTGCTGCAATGGTTGCACACGGCTGTTTACATCACTGCCACAACGCATCAACATTACAGAACCCAAGATTAATGGAAGTAGTTTAAATATCGTTCTCAAGTTGTTTACCTATATAATCTACAAAGTTAGTTCAATATTTGCAATTTCGTCGAATTATTTTTTTATGTTTGTCAATAGTTTCACGTAGGTAATAAGGTTAATCAATGGTGCACGAGAATAAATTTATTCAAGTAATTTCAGTATTTACAGACGAAGAACGGCGTCATTTCAGAAGATTCATAAATACTGATTTTGTCAACAAAAACAGGGATGTAATTTCATTCTGCGAGTATATTTTATCGCGCAGAAAACTGACACCAAGGACAGTAGAAAAGGAAAAGATATATAATCACCTATACCCGGGCAAACCCTTCAATGATTTAAAAATCAGGCACTTAATATGGATGTCAGGGGTGTTGACAGAACGGTTTATAGCACTGCGCCAACTGGAGAAAAACCAGAAATTACAACTGGAGTTATGCATGGATTACTATATTCAAAAAGAATTATTTCAATATGCAGAAACATGCACACAGGAATTATTGCAATTAGCCTCTTCGGATAAGCAAAAAGATACACAATATTATCTGGGATTACACCGCATTTATACTTCCCACTATTTTATTCAGTCTAAAAACACCAGAAATCCGGATTACAAAGTTCAGGAGATTGTTGACAATCTGTCCATTTTTACGCTGGCTGAAATGCTAAAAAATGCCTGTATTGCAATTTCCATGAAAAATATTCTGGAAACTGGCATTGAGCAAATTGTACTGGAATGGGTTTTACCTCAAATCAAAGACAGCGTGTTCTGGCAATATCCGCTTATCCGTATTTACCACCAACTCTATTTTTTATTGTCAGAAAACAGGGAGGAGCTTTTTGATTCATTAGAATCAGAAATAAAAATGCATAACAATTCATTTCCCAAACCGGAATTGCGTGAAGTATATCTCCTGCTAATCAATTTTTGTGTACGTCGTTCCAACCAAAATATGCTGGAATACACCCGAAAAGCTTTCGACTTATATATCTATGCCTTAGAAAGAAAATACCTGTACGAACAACAGGAAATCAGTCGTTTTAGTTTTACAAATGTGGTTACATTAGGTTTAAAATTAAAAGAATTTGCGCGTACCGAATTTTTCATTCAGCAGTTTAGCCCCCATATCAACGTCATTTATCGTAAAAACACGATAGATTACAATCAAGCCAAACTGTTATATGCAAAAGAAAAGCTTTCTGCAGCTTTGGCAATTTTATTGAGTAATGAATTTAAGGATACGCTTTGGAATCTGAATGCAAAATTCAGTGTTCTCCGCATCTTATTTGAATTGAAAGATATTAAGACATTACGGTCTCAATTACAATTATTTAAGGTCTATATTTCACGAAAAAAGAACATCGGCTACCATCGGGATTATTTCACCAAAGTGGTTGATGCTTTTCGCATCTTACTTGAATTTCAAAAAAATTCGTCTGCAATTACCGATTTTACTTTTGACAAAAACACACCGGAGATGAACTGGTTTAATGAGCAGGTCAGAAATATTCAGAAACAAAAGACATTCAACATGTCTCATTCCATTAAATAGATTACGTTTTACTATACAACTATAGTTTGCGTTTTACTTCTACATGTTCGTAAGCTTCTACGATATCTCCTACCTGAATGTCATTATAATTTTTAACTTTCAGACCGCACTCGTAGCCTTTGTTTACATCTTTTACGTCATCTTTGAAGCGTTTCAAAGAATCGAGCTCACCGTTGAAGACTACAATTCCATCGCGGATGATGCGTATTTTATTGTTGCGGGCAATTTTTCCGTCTGTAACATAGCAACCTGCAATTGAACCTACCTTGCTTACCTTAAACACTTCTCGTATCTCAACATTACCAACAATCTTCTCTTCAAATTTAGGTTCTAATAAACCTTCCATTGCAGATTTGATTTCTTCTATGGCATCGTAGATGATGTTATAGTATTTGATTTGTATCGCTTCGCGCTCTGCCGCAACCTTAGCATTTGGTGTAGGACGCACCTGGAACGCCACAATAATTGCATCGGAAGCGGAAGCCAATGAAACATCGGACTCACTGATAGCCCCTACGCCTTTCAGGATTACATTTACTTGTATTTCTTCCGTAGATAATTTCAATAATGCATCACTTAATGCCTCTACTGAACCATCCACATCCCCTTTAACAATCAAATTCAACTCTTTGAAGTTGCCCAATGCACGACGGCGGGCAATCTCTTCAATTGTCAGATGTTTAGTAGAACGGATACCTTGTTCTCTCAAAATTGTAGAACGACGAGTGGCAATTTCTTTACCCTCATCTTCATCTTCGTATACTTTTATTTTTTCGCCTGCAGTGGGTGCACCCATAATACCCAAAACCTGTACCGGTGTAGATGGTCCTGCTGATTTTATTCTGGCACCCCGCTCGTTGGTCATCGCTTTTACTTTTCCGAAATATTGTCCGGCTACAATAAAATCGCCCACTTCCAGTGTACCTTCCTGCACCATGATGGTAGATACATATCCCCGGCCTTTATCTAACTGTGCTTCGATGACAGAACCTACTGCCGCCTTATCTGGATTGGCTTTAAGATCAAGCATTTCTGCTTCCAGCAATATTTTATCCAGAAGCTTGTCGATATTTAATCCTTTTTTTGCTGATATTTCCTGCGATTGGAATTTACCGCCCCATTCTTCCACCAAAATATTCATTTGAGATAATTGGTTTCGGATATTATCCGGATTAGCTCCATCCTTATCAATTTTATTGATGGCAAATATCATTGGTACTTGTGCCGCTTGTGCATGGGAAATAGCCTCCCGTGTTTGTGGCATGATGGCGTCGTCTGCTGCAATAACGATGACAGCGATATCGGTTAGTTTTGCACCACGTGCACGCATGGCAGTAAATGCCTCATGACCGGGTGTATCCAAAAATGTTATTTTCTCACCGTTAGCCGTTTTTACTTCATAAGCTCCGATATGCTGGGTTATACCCCCCATCTCGCCTGATACGACATTAGCTTTACGGATATAGTCGAGCAAGGATGTTTTACCATGGTCAACGTGACCCATGATGGTAACAATAGGAGCTCTCTTTACTAAATCTTCCGGAGCATCAATATCTTCTTCTTCCTCCTCTTCCTCGTCAGAGAGGTTAATAAATTGCACCTCATAACCAAATTCTGAAGCGACCAATTCAATAATTTCGGCATCAAGACGCTGATTAATGGATACAAAGACACCCAACCCCATACAGGCACTAATTACCTGAGTAGCAGAAGCATTCATTAGTGTAGCCAAATCGCTTACTGTGATAAACTCTGTAACTTGTAATGTTTTAGAATCTTGTTCATCCCCATCTGTACGTTGTGCATGTTCTTCTCTCTTCGCTTTTCTGTATTTAGAGCGGTCAGATTTTCCTTTAACCCCCTGTATACGCGCCATGGTAGAGCGTATTTTATCCTGAATGGCTTTTTCTGAGATTCCTTCCTGATTGGTTTCACCCGGTTTTACTGGACCACGTCTGTTGTTGCCGCCTCTTCCTGCACCTCCGCTATAATTACCTCCGCCGGTGCGTGTTTCTTTAGTAATTTCTACTTTCTGAATATCAATTTTATTCGGCTTGATGCGCGTACGTTTCTTCTTTTCAGCATTTGCTTTTTCTTTTTCCTTTTCTTTGCGCGCTTTTTCTTCATCGCGGAATATGTCTTCCGGTCGGCGTTCTTGTTTAACCGGCAATTCAATTCTGCCTAATATTTTTGGTCCCGAAAGAGTTTCCAGTTTAGTTTCGATAAATTGTTCTTTCGGAGGCTCAACTACTTCTTTCTTTAATTCTACTTTCTCTTCAATGATTAGTTCCAGCTGAGAAGCATCTTTTTCCGTTTCTTTCTTTTTAGTTTTTTTAGGGGCTGCTTTGATTTCCTCTTTTTCTTTTTGCTCCTCTTTTTCCTTCTCTTTTTCTTTTTCTTTGCTCGTTTTCTTAGGAGCATCCAAATCTATTTTACCTACAATTTTAGGCCCTTCTACTTCGGCTTTTGCCGTAACATGAATGACTTCTTCTTTCTTTTCTTCAACAAAAAGTTCCTCTTCTTTATGCTTGTTGTTGACGCCGATATTAATCTGCTCAGCTTTTTCTTTTTCCTGCATGTCGCCTCTGAAATCCCGCAAAAGGATATTGTGCTGCTCTTCCGTAAGTTTAGTATTCGGAGTGGCGGTTACATCTTTAAATCCTTTGCCATGCAAGTGCTCTACTATGGTAGAGATACCCACATTCAATTCCTTTGCAACGCTTGCTAATCTTGTTATTTTACCTTCTGACATATTCATTTTTTAGTCGAAAGTCATAAGCCGGCAGTCATCAGTCAAAATAGCTTTGGCTAAGACTTTTGACATTTGACTATAAACTATAGACATTCATTTTATTCAAACTCTGCTTTCAAGATGCGAATTACATCATCGATGGTTTCTTCTTCAAGGTCGGTACGGCGTACTAATTCGTCTCTGTCCAAATCAAGAACAGATTTCGCAGTATCGCAACCGATTGCTTTCAGCTCGTCAATCACCCATCCGTCAATTTCATCTGAAAATTCATCCAAATCCACATCATCTTCTTCAATGGTATCTGTATCGCGGAATACGTCTATCTCGTATCCCGTAAGCTTGGATGCCAATTTGATATTATATCCGCCTTTCCCGATTGCCAATGAAACCTGATCGGGCTTCAAGAACACGGAGGCGCGTTTTTTTTCATCATCTAAACTAATTCCTTCAATTTTTGCAGGCGTCAAAGAACGTTGCAAGAGTAAGGTTGTATTTTGTGTATAATTTATGATATCGATGTTTTCGTTGCGCAACTCGCGAACTATACCATGGATACGTGAACCTTTCATCCCTACGCAAGCTCCTACCGGGTCAATTCTGTCGTCATAAGATTCAACGGCTACTTTTGCTCTCTCACCCGGCTCGCGTACAATCTTACGAATTACGATTAAGCCGTCGAAAATTTCAGGCACTTCGTTTTCCAGTAATTTTGCCAAGAATGAACCATCCGTACGAGAAAGAATAATTTGCGGAGAATTTCCTCTTAATTCAACGGCTTTAATAACCGCACGTATGGTATCGCCTTTTTTATAAAAGTCGGTTTTTATTTGTTCGGTTTTAGGTAAGATTAATTCGTTGTTTTCATCATCCAACAATAAAATTTCTTTTTTCCATACCTGATATACTTCGCCGGTGATAATATCACCTACACGGTCTTTATATTTTTTGTAAACCTCATCTTTTTCCAAATCCATTACGCGTGAAATCAGCGTTTGACGTGCTGCCAAGATAGCACGACGACCAAAAGACTCAATAGAAATAGGTTCGTAAAGCTCTTCACCAACTTCCATATCCGGTTCTATCTTTTGAGCAGCCGTTAGTTCTACTTCTGCCAGTCTGTCTTCTACTTTTCCATCTTCTACAATGGTTCTATGACGCCAAATTTCCAAGTCGCCTTTTTCAGTATTCACGATGATGTCAAAATTCTTGTCAGAGGTGTATTTTTTGCGCAACAGCGTTTTAAATACATCTTCCAACACGCGCATCATGGTTGGCCGGTCTATGTTTTTAAAGTCTTTAAACTCCGAAAACGAGTCCACTAATTCTACACTATTCATTTTTCATTATTTAAAATTTAAAATTAAAATGTTTTTTTACCGATTTTATTTCTTCAAAAGAGAGCTTATGTACTTCTGTTTCGGTCTCTTTTTTCTTTTTTGTTTGTATTTCTTCTTTTACTTCGATTCCATTTTCATGGGCTGAAAGCAATTCGCCAGTAATTTTTTGTCCGTTTTTTAGTACTACATCCACCTGCTTACCTACTTGTTTTTTGTATTGCTGAGCTACTTTCAGCGGTTCGTCAAAACCGGGTGAAGATACTTCAACGGAGGTATTGTCGTTCATCCAGCCGTTTTCTTCCAGAAACAGGTTTAGCTGCCTGTTGATATGAGCGCATTCATCAATGGTGATATTGGTTTCGCCATCGGCAAATACTTCTATTTTGCCGTTTGTAAGAACTTTTAACTCCACTAAAAACAAGTGCGTATTTGCAAAATAATCGCTCAGAAATTGCTCTACGGCTTGCTTGAGTTGTACTGAATTTTCCATTTTTATAAAAGAAAAGAGGACTTTGTCAAGTCCTCTTCTTCCAATCGTGGTGCAAATATAGTGCATTTTTTTTATCTGTACAACTTTTTGTTTAATTTATGGTTATTAGCGCAACCCTGCCAACTTTATATTTTTAGGCATCGTTTCTGTTGCTATTCTAAATACGGTAGTAGTGACAGAAGTGAAATCTGCATCATATATTAAACGGGCTGCGCCTTCCGGCATAAAGACCCCTTCACCGTGAGAATTATCAATATTTATCAGACCCATTTCAAAATTCTGAATTGCTGAACTACCCATGGTGCCGGACATAACTAATGCAAAGTAAGCATAACTAGTTCCATTTGTGGCTTTTACCTTTCCATAAACCGTAAAATTATTTCCACTACCTGAAATGGCAGATATAATAGACGTATCATTACTGGCTAAGAGGTTTTTACCTAATATATTTATGGAGAAGTCAGTGTTATTTTGATTTTCCAATTTTAGTTTAGCATCCAAGAATGTTGTCCCTATGGGGAAATCTGAAGAAAGTGTAGTTGCTTTTAGTTTAAATGGCGATATGACATATATGCCATTTACAGTAGGCGGAGTAGTTCCGTCGTAAATGGTTATACCTAAATTTTTGAGTGTATCAATGTACTTTTGAGGAAGCACCTGATTGATTTGTTGTTGTTGTTTTTGAGTAGCGCTTTCTTTTTTGCATGCTGTGGCAATCAGAGAGCAAGCTACTACCATCACCAAGAAGGTTTTAAAGATTTGGTTTTGATTTTTCATTTTTGTTAGATTTATTAAGTGAAGAAAATGTTATTTGCTTAATTCTTGCCATGATTGTGTACTTCCAATATTAGGGTCGTAACCATGTTCATTCGATAAAATAATTTCACCGTTGCCATTTTTCCATGCATGACTATAGGAGCTGGGTAATTCATATTGATAGCCATTGCCATCTGCATAGTTTTCAACTCCTTTGATGTAATCATTAAATCCGCTATTGTTGGATGCTGAGTTATTTGCCTGTGTATATTGGGCATCTATACTTGCAATCATTGCATCATTATTTCTGCTAATTTGCTGACTAATTGCTCCTGCTTGTCTTACACCTGTATAAAAATTATTACTAAGCATTTGACTAACTTGCTGCGCACAGTTCAGATAATTTTTAGTAGCTCGGAAAGACTTATAAAGTGTTGCCATAAGGCTTTCATTTTTCTTTCTTTGGACATCATCTTTTATTATTACTATTTCCGGACGTATCGTCCAGCTTACAAAAGACAATTGTGGATTATTGATACCGCCGACATAAGCAACAACATACACATTGTATTTTTCATTATTACTATAATATTCACCTTCCAAAATCACAGATTCACTAATGACCTTTACTTGCGGATTAGCCTGCTGCGCAGCTATATCAGCCGGATTCTGGCTTTGGATAGGAACTGACTTGGAGCTGATAATTTTTGTGCCATTCGGCAGTGCATTTGTTTTTTTCAATAAATCTTGCGTGGCAGTAATGGCATTTCCGAAACCGTTTGCCACAAGCGTACAACCCAAATATTTAGACCCTGCATGCATACCGGACATAGCCAGCATTTGTGTCATTTGCATAAAAAAGTAAGTGGGCATGCTGTTGTATTGCACACTTTTATTGTCATTATAAAAATACCCGTGCGGATTGGATGGCGCTACATTATTTGAAAAATCCCATTCTATCTCTGCCTCATAATTCCAACCTTCGGGCAAAAGAAACAAGATAGCCTCTCCCTTTGTAATTAAAGGGTCGTTGATAGCAGAAAGCTTGAATTTCATATTATCATTCATTGTTTTTGTTTTTTCGGTGGTTTTGCTTTTTTCTGTTGAATACGTGTTATGGCTTTTGCATGAACTTAGCATTAAGCAAAACAGAAGAAAAAGAAAGAGTTTACTTTTTTTCATACTTATTTTTTTTAGTGGAGTTATGGTGTTTAAATTTATTTTTGTGCTTGAATTTTTTACCCGAGTTTGCGCTTTCTTTAGAATTTCATCAGATTCCCGAATATTTGTAACATAGTGGTAGTTTAATTTTTTCATATCTGTTTATTTAGATGGCACGAATTAACATTCCACCTGTTCATTATCACTTTTGTCATTTCATTTTTATTAAACCTGGTTTTTGTTACTTTTTTTGCAAATCTCAAAACACAGTAAAACTCAATGACACTTCAAAGATGCTCGTTCCATTACTAATGCAAAAGGACAAAAAGGTTCTGTTTTTCATGCTCAGGTAGCTCATTGGTATGATGCAGAAATTTGATAATCAATAAGTTATATTAGTATTTCTTTAGGGGCTGCTTAGGTTTTTTGTAAAGTAAGAAAGCATCGTTTTTTGGTTAACTTTGTTTTCTGCACTGAGGTACCCGAGTTAGAATTTCTAGTTAGAAAGGGTGCTAACTATTTTTGTTCATCGGATTTAATAAGCAACACATCAATGATTATTTTAAATTTTGGCAGTTTTGCTTTTATGGAGAATATATAAGCTGCTATTTCTATGGCTTTATTTACGCTTATGTATGCTGTTTTTATTTAGTTGCCTTACTAATTCCTTTAAACCTTATATGCCACAAAACGAACAAGTGCCAGTGGAGCGGTAAGCACTTATGAATATATTAAAAGATAAACTATTGATTTATCGAAAGATTCTGCATAAACTATAGTTATGAGTTTGATGCCAATGGCAGGGTTACAAAACAAACCATTACCAATCTGACTACCTCGGCATCATCAGTTACCACCTATACTTACAAGTAAATCTATAATTTGCATTTTTTATAGAGTCTCCTCTTTGGGGGCTCTATTCATTTTATAGTCGGTATTGAATAAGCATCCCTATGCAGGTTTGCTTTTCTCCAAAGCTTGTTCAATATCAAATTTGATATCGTCTATATGTTCCAAACCTACAGAAACACGTATAGTGCCGTCTTCTATGCCGGCTGCTTTGCGTGTAGCCTCATCAATTTTGCTGTGTGTGGTAGATGCCGGATGCGTGGCTATAGTGCGGCAATCACCTAAATTAGCCGTATGCGAAAACAGTTCTAAGCTGTCCAAGAAATTTCTGCCTCTTGCCAATCCGCCCTTTACTACAAAAGTAACTACCCCTCCACCTTGCTTCATCTGGCTTTTAGCCAATGCATATTGCGGATGCGATGGCAAAAAAGGATATTTTACATCTTCTATTTCAGGGTGAGTTTCCAACCATTTTGCCAATGCCAAAGCATTTTCGCAATGCCTGTCCATGCGCACATGCAATGTTTCCAAACTTTTGCTCAATACCCATGCATTAAACGGCGACATAGAGGGTCCTGTTTGGCGGCAAAACAAGCGCACTTCTTTCATCAGTTCTTTATTGGCTAATACCACTCCGCCAACTACCCGCCCTTGACCGTCAATAAATTTGGTAGCAGAGTGCGTAATGATATCAGCACCATATTCGGCAGGGTTTTGTAAATAAGGTGTAGCAAAACAATTATCAATATTCACCAATATTCCATGCTTTTTACCAAGTCCACACAAAAATTCCAAATCAATCAAAACCAATCCCGGATTAGATGGCGTTTCAGCAAAAATCATTTTTGTATTTGGTTGAATTTTGCTTTCCCAAGATTCAGGATGGTTGATATCAAAAAAGGAAGATTCGATTCCCCATTTTGGTAAAAACTCTTTGATAATTCTGGTAGAAGATGCAAACAATGCCGACGATGCCAGGATATGATCACCGGCTTTTAGAAATGGCATAATGGAGGCAAAAACTGCAGCCATACCCGTAGCGGTACCAAAGCCGTCTTCCATTTTTTCCAGCACGCACATTTTTTCTACAAACTCATTTACATTGGGATTCGAAAAACGTGAGTAAATATTGTCTACGTATTCATCAGCAAACAAGGCACGTGCCTGCTCCGCATCATCGAATGTAAAAGAAGAAGTCAGGTACAGAGGTACACTATGCTCTCTGAACGCACGTTCATGTTGGGTGCGGATGGCATTGGTCGCGAAATGATTATAGCGTTTGCTCATAAGAAAAAAATATAGCATAAAGGTACACAACGAAGTGTTTCTGGAATCTTATTTTTTACAAGGAGAGAAATTTTACAATTACAATACGATACATCAAATATAAATCATATGTACTATTCATTCCTGAATTTAAGACTTATGTTTCTACCTGCCATTCATAAAATGTTCTCAATTTACAGAAACATACTATTACGAATTCTCATTATAACTGCCCGAATATTCATTATTTGACAGTATCTTTTAATCTTCTACTAAATTACACCAAAATTAAATAACATGAAAAAAACAATCTACACGGCAGCATTATTCTTTTTTATTGGAATAGTTGCAACATCTTGCAAAAAAGATAAAACAAATAACAATCCGATGGAAACAAACATGGATGTACTTTTAAATCGAATTGCTTACCATGCATTTGATGAAAGTTCTACTAAAAGTTATGAACTTGGCTTTGCTTTCTCAAGTTCTAAAAATGGAAAAATTTCTAAGCTTGGATTAAAACTTCCTGAAAACGGGACATATGAAGTATCGCTTTGGGATTTTGATTCTGAACTAAAATTAGATTCTGTAATGGTTACTAATTCTGACTCTTCCAAATTTAATTATGCATCTATAACACCTAGAACTATCACTTCGGGTAAAAAATATGTAGTTAGCGTAAACACGACTAATAAAAACTATTTTTGCGCAACAGGCACATTAGTTGGTTTATTTCCGTTTACTTCAGGCTCTATAACATTCTTTGATCAAAGAGAAGACAATCTAAATAGTGTAGGATTTCCGGAGACATATATTAGAACAAATCTATATTGTGGAATAGCAGGGTTTGTATTTCAAGCAGATTAAGTGCATTTATTCTATTAAAAGAATATGGCTTTTTCAAAAGGAAAAAAGATTAACCTCCAGATTGGCGAGAGCGACAAGTTCGTGCGTTTTTATTTTTACCAACAAGTAATTATTAATAAATATACGTTTTTATAAGTATGATATCTTACAGAACACGCTTTTAAAATTTGCCTGCCATATTGGTAGCTACACTTTATTTTGGATGATTTATTATTCGTTTCTATTCCCACGCCAAACATAACAATATTTGCGTGTCAATAAATTTGGAAGCAATCATCTTTCGGGTTTCCCCTTAATTAACATGCTGCTGTAAGATTTATATATGAAGTGTTTCGGTAATTTTATCTTGTTAAGCATTAAAATCCGGATTATATTCTTAACAATTTTTTTTAGTCTCTACTCTAATTAAAACCTGATGAATTTATTCTATCTTCAAGCAAAATTAATTGCTTGAAAAAGGTTTATTTTATATTTTTCATCATTCCGTTGATTTTGCAGTCTTGCAAACAGGATTACGATGTTACACCTACTCCAACCCCGCATAATCTTTCAGATGCCAATACATATAGTCCACAAGTTGCCATAGATTGGATTAATACTTATCGCCAGGTTATTGCCAGTCAATCTCTCAATCCTCCACGTACATCTCGCTTGTTTGCTTATGCCGGCATAGGGATGTACGAATGCCTCGTAGAAGGGATAAAAAACAATAAGTCATTACAAGGACAGCTCAATGGTTTTGCACTTAACTCCATCCAGACAAATACCGATTCTTTAGCCTATCATATTGTAGTGAATGAATTGATGTACCGCTTGCTCATGTGCGATACGTTGGTGCCATCTCTAAACACGGCATCTCGTAACTATGCGGATAATTTATACAACCAGTTTTTATCTTCTGTAGCTTCGTCAGTTGCCGACAGTATTGTACAAAAATCTAAAGCAAGAGGTCGACTCGTGGCCGATGCCATAAAACAATATGCCGCTGCAGACCATTTTCAAACGGTAAGAAATCTATCCTATACAGTACCTCCTCGCGATGCTGCCCATCCCTGGTACTGGGTGCCTACAGATATGGCTCATCTTAATCCGGCTGAACCCTACTGGTCGCAAATCCGACCATTTGTGATGGATTCTGCTGCACAGTTTTTAATACCTCAGTCCACACCTTACAATGAAGATACTAGCTCAGCATTTGGGCATCTCGCATTGGAAGTATATAATACGGTAAATGCACGCACGAATGAACAAAATGATATTATTTTATGGTGGCGCGATGGCACCGGTGCGCAAACTCCTGCAGGTCACTGGATGGCCATTTTGCAATATATTATCCGCCAGAAAAATTATAAATTGGGCAAAGCGGCCGAATTGTATGCCCTGCTCGGTATTACCGAAGCTGATGCTTTTATTTCTTGCTGGACATCTAAATACCGTTATAATTTACTTCGCCCCGAAACCTATATACGGGATTTTATCAATTCCTCCTGGACAACAGGCCAAAACACTGATATCACGCCGACTTTTCCTGAGTATCCTTCGGGTCATTCCGTAGCATCCGGGGCGGCAGCAACCGTGCTGACAAATGCTTTAGGTATGGTAGCCTTTACCGACAGTTGCAATACATG
The DNA here is from genome assembly GCA_964584555.1 of uncultured Chitinophagales bacterium. Classification (GTDB taxonomy): domain Bacteria; phylum Bacteroidota; class Bacteroidia; order Chitinophagales; family JADIYW01; genus JADJSS01. The sequence goes on along the minus strand of CAZPBT010000033.1, from coordinate 968 downwards.
GCTGGGTTATATGCCGAGAAGCTTCGTTTCATTCAGTGACGCGGCACAAGAAGCAGCCATCTCCCGAATTTATGGAGGCATACACTACATGGAAGCTATTAATAATGGAGTAACGCAAGGGAATCAAATCGGCAATTATATCAGTAGCAAGATTGCATTCAGGTAGATACTTGTATGTGAACATCCTTAAATACCAAACATGCATATATAAGTACATTTGGTATTTACGATACAGCGTTGTGCTAAAAATCAGAAAGAACCTATTTCATGACATTGTTGTGACATAGACGAACAATGAAACAATCAAAAGTATAATTAGAATTTGAAATAGTCGAGATATTAAAACTAAATTTGCATACGGACTACAAACTATTAAGAACAGAAATAAAGATGGTTTGAAATAAAGAAGTAAAACAGCTTAAACCACTGAACAATTAGGGAAAAGTTACAACATGGTAAACGGCTATCTGCAAAACCGACAACAGCCATAACTTGAAGTACTTTTTGAAATTGCCCAAATATCAGATGTTAAACCACAAGACTTAATAAAAGAGAAAAAATGACAAGCATAGCACAACGACAAGAATTGCAAGCCAAAATATGGAAAATAGCCAACGATGTTCGTGGCTCTGTGGATGGATGGGACTTTAAACAGTTTGTATTAGGTACGCTGTTCTATCGCTTCATTAGTGAGAACTTCACCAATTACATTGAAGGTGGTGATGAAAGCGTAAACTATGCGAACTACCCTGATAAAGACATTACACCCGCAATAAAAGACGATGCGATAAAAACAAAAGGTTATTTCATTTATCCGAGCCAACTTTTTCTGAATATTGCCAAAACGGCCTATACCAACCCCAATCTGAACACAGACTTAAAAGCCATTTTTGATGCTATTGAGAGTTCTGCAAATGGCTATCCATCAGAACCAGACATTAAAGGTTTGTTTGCCGACTTTGACACAA
>CAZPBT010000032.1:0-18817 GCA_964584555.1 uncultured Chitinophagales bacterium | reverse complement strand
ATCATCTCATTTCCACATTAGCTCATTCTTCACCCAGATGTTCTTTTTCCTTTCGGTCATTATCAAAGGCGCGTATAATAGCTTTTACTAAACGATGGCGAACCACATCCTCTTCGCTCAACCGGATGATGCCTATGCCCTCTATATTATCCAATATACGCATGGTATGTTTTAATCCCGAATGTTGATTTTTAGGTAAATCAATCTGGGATAAATCACCTGTAATAATGCACTTTGCAGATGGACCAATTCTCGTTAAAAACATTTTTAATTGTAATTGTGTAGCATTCTGAGCTTCATCTAAAATCATAAAAGCATTGTCAAGCGTCCTACCCCGCATATAAGCCAAAGGCGCCACCTCAATAACACGGTTTTGCATGAAATAAGCCAGCTTGTCGGGTGGTATCATATCATCGAGTGCATCATAAAGAGGCCGCAAATAAGGATCAATTTTTTCTTTTAAATCTCCGGGCAAAAAACCAAGGCTTTCTCCGGCTTCAACTGCCGGACGAGTCAGGATGATTTTCTTCACCCATTTGTTTTTCAGAGCACGCACTGCAAGTGCAACAGCCGTATAGGTTTTACCGGTACCGGCAGGGCCAATGGCAAATAAAATATCATTTCCTTCGGAAAGATCCACCATCTTTTGTTGATTGGCTGTTCTTGCTTTTACCAGCAATCCATTGTTGCCATGCACCAGTACATTGTCTTTAAAGCTGGGAAATTCGGTTTCATAAGGATTGCGTCCGGCTAAAATTTCTTCCATGTGCTGTTCAGAAATTTTTCCGTAGCGTTCCATATAGTCCACCAGCTGGTTTATCTTTTCATTAAAAGCTTCTAGTTCTTCTGCATTTCCTGCTACCATGAGTTTATTGCCGCGCGCATTGATATTCAACCTGCTGAATTCTCTTTTGAGAATTTTTAGTTTGTTATTGTTAAATCCGAAAAATTCTACCGGATCTACAGATTCCAATTTAATTATCAGTTCACTCAATTATTTCTTATTTTTACTGCCAAAATACTATTTTTAAAACTATGGCGCTGATTACTTTATTAACAGATTTTGGAGAACGGGATTATGATGTTGGGATTTTCAAAGGATATCTCTATTCTGCCAGCCCTTCTTCAAAAGTTATTGATATCAGCCACACTATTCCGCCTTATGATATAGTAACTGGGGGTTTTTTTCTTAAAAATATTTTTCGTCAGTTTCCGCAAGGCACTATTCACATTGCCCGTGTTTACGAGCAAGGGTTAAACAGTCAGCGTATTTTAGCGGCCAAATATCAGAATCATTTTTTTATCGCACCGGATAATGGCATACTTACTTTAGTATTTGACGACAAACCTGATTTGATGGTGGAGGTAGATATAAAACAGGCTAAACTCAATACGATAGACGAATATTATTGCAGAGTAGTTAAAGAAATTACCTTCAATAATAATATTGGCTCTATTGGCGTGGCTACTCAAAAATATTTAGAACGCAAAGCTATGATTCCCGTTATTCAAGCCGACCGCATAGTAGGTACAGTTGCTTATATCGATAATTTTGGAAATGCCATTACCAATATCCATAAAGATGAAGTGGATAGGATAGCTAAAGGGAAAAAATTCAGCATCAACTACAAGAAAAATGATTTTTTAGATACGATTGTTCAGAACTATAGCGATGTGCCTTTGTCTTATAGTTTAGCGCGTTTTAATAATTTGGGATTTCTGGAGCTCTGCATCAATTGTGGTCATGCCGGAGATTTGCTGGGATTAATGAAAGGCGATTCGATACAAGTAATATTTGAAGCATGATAGTCCGCATAGTCAAACTTACATTCAGGAAGGATAGTGTCGCAACGTTTGAAGCTTATTTCCCAACGGTAAGTAATACAATCAGAAATCAAAAAGGCTGTAATCTATTGCAAGCCTGGCATGATATCAATAATCCCCAAATCTTTTTTACATACAGTTTATGGGATAGTGAGGCTGACTTAAATGCCTATCGAGGATCCGAATTTTTTGGTGTATTTTGGAAAACAGTAAAGCCCTGGTTTGGTGAAAAGGCGGAAGCATGGAGCTTTGAAAAAATCATTGACCTGAAATAGCAAAAGTGTTTCATTTTGCAAACAGATAAAGCGAAGCAGCTTTATACTTACTACTTATACCTTACACCTAACCGCCTTAGTCCTTATTCTTACTTCTTTGCTTCACCCCCCAGTCAAATGTGAAAGCGCATAATAACTCGCCATTCTTATCATAGCCATTTACTTCTGTTGAGAATGTCATTGCTTTTTTGCTTTCAATTGCACCTTCTACGGCAGATTTTATTTTTTGTCCGTCATGGCAAACAAAGGTAGTAACCCCTTTGGCTTGCTTGATAAACTGGGCAGAACAACCCGTTACAAAAGTAGATACTGTGGGTTCTACACCTCTGCAAAACATAACCAATAATGCACCGCTTGCCATCTCAGCAGCCATACCCAACACTGCCCAATAGGTTGACCCGAACGGATTTTTATTTAAAAATTTATATGGCACCTTCACTTTGCATTCATCTTCATTCAGTACGGAAATTTGCATGCCACTTAAGCCTGCAAAGGGAAGTTGTACCGCCATCGCACCTTTAAACAACAGGGCATTAGTCATAATCGATTGAAATTTCTTTTGTTCTTGCAGATTAAGCATAAATAAAAATTTTACTAAAAATACAAAATGATTACTGACTGCATGATAATAAAATGTGATGATTGAATATGAATAAGTACATTTGTGGATGAAATCTACACTCGAATACTTATTGCAGGGAAATGTACTGTCAGAACGAGAAGCAGTAGCTGTTTTGACCGACATTGTTAATCAAAAATATAATGCTGTGCAGGTGGCAGCATTCTTAACCATATACAATACAAGACTTCCATCAACGGTTGAACTTAAGGGATTTAGAAAGGCAATAATGAATCTTTCAGAAAAAGTAAATGTACTTCAGCATCGTACTTTGGATATTGTAGGCACCGGAGGAGACGGAAAAAATACGTTTAATATTTCCACGCTTGCCGCAATTGTTTGTGCCGGCGCCGGTGTTCCTGTTACTAAACACGGCAACTATGCCTATAGCTCTGTTACGGGTTCATCTGATGTATTGGAATATTTAAATTTCAGTATGGCTGAAAATGCTAAAACTGTGCAAGAACAATTGGCTGTTGCAAACTTTTCATTTTTACATGCACCACATTTTTATCCTGCATTGAAAAATGTATCTGAAGTGCGTAAGTCACTGCAAGTGAAAACAATTTTTAACCTCTTAGGTCCTCTTGTAAATCCGGTACGACCTCACTATAACCTTATTGGTGTTAATTCGGTAGGTACTGGAGATTTATATAAATCTGTTTTAGAAAATACGGACGCAAATTATTTAATTATCCATGCTAATGATGGCTACGACGAATTGTCACTGACATCGGATGCAATTGGATGGAATAAAAAGAAAGCACGAACCGTATTTAATGTAAAAAAAATGGTTGGTGCATATTTAAGTCAGGAGAGTTTGAAGGGTGGAAAATCAATTGCTGAAAATGCACGCATATTTATGAATGTGTTGCAATTGAAAGCCACGCCCGAACAACAAAAGGTAGTGTTGTATAATGCAGCTCTAGGCATACAGCTTTATGAAGATAATTCATTGGTTGCTGCCTTGCAAATGGCTGAAGATAGCTTGCTGAGCAAAAAGGCATTAAAAAGCTTCGAGTTACTTAAAAAGTAAATTATAGCTCGTCATTGCTTATAGGGACTTTTGCTTTCATAGATAAAAGCTAAAATAGAAACTCAGATTATTAATTAAGCCTTTTTGAAAAAACTTGCAATTTTTGATATGGATGGCGTATTGGTTGATACAGAACCATTGTATGTGCAAATGAATAAAGAATTTCTTATACAGCATGGTTATACTGTATCAGAGGAGGAATACCAACGATATATTGGCATCTCTGCAAAATTAATGTGGCAAGATTTAAAAACCAAGGTAGCGTTGAGCGAGTCTGTAGATGAATTAATTGCATTGGAAAAAATGCAAAAATACAATTTGCTTCAAGAGACAGATTTGACTGTAATTCCCGGAATCCCTGATTTACTTAGTGGGTTGAAATCAGCAGGTGCAAAAATTGCACTGGCGTCTTCATCCATGAAAAAAAACATTTTACTCATCCTGACAAAAACAAATCTTTTGTCAAATTTTGATTTTATTATTTCAGGAGAAGAAGTAGCGTTTGGCAAGCCTCATCCTCAGATATTTACCAAGGCATTAAATCATTTTTCTATGTCATGTGGTGAGGCAATGGTGGTTGAAGATTCAACTAACGGTGTCGAAGCTGCCCATGCGGCAGGTATTTATACAATAGGATTTCAAAATCCTAATTCGGGAAATCAAAATTTGCAATTAGCTGATAGCATTATTCGGGATTTCAGTAAAGCTAACAACCAAAAGATTATAGACATGTATTTAATTTAGAAGAACACTATGATGCCTTTTTAAGCATTTTGTCTTTCGTTTTAAATACCCAGAATTTTTGTAAAGTGTAATTAAAGCCTAATGATACGATTAAATCAATAATCAGACGGCTAATTTTATAATCCAATCCGAGGCTTTCTGTTAATAAGAAAGTGCCACTAGATTTGAGGAAAATACTTCCTAACACAACGAGATAAAATTTAAAAATCTGATTTTTGAAAGATGTGTGCTGATTAGCTTTGAAAGTCCAGTAACGATTGATTGAGAAGTTGACAAAAGCACCCATTAAGCCACTGATTACAATTGAACGGGTATAATGGATATGAAAAAATTCAGTGCATATAATCATGACCGAATAATCAGACAGTCCGCCTACAAAAGCTGAAAATTGTGCTTTTATGAACGAAAATATATTTGACTTGGTCAGTTTCACTATGCTTAGTTTTTTAATTCTTTCATTTTGCGTTCCTCTTCATCCTTGGCATTTCCAATTTGCAACAATTTATAAGTGTCTATGATGTCTATCGTCCATAATATGATGTTCACGATAATGGAAAACCATTTTATAGAATTGCTGAACAAAATTTCTGCCAATATTACAAGACAAATAATTACACGTGTTTCCGTAGGGCCTAACAAGCCCGAATCTATCGTGTATTTGTCAGTAAGTTTATAACGGAGTTGTGCAATCAGCATTGCCCAGGCATAAGCACAGGCAAACAGAAAAACCAGAATCTTGTAATCACTCGGAATGTACAAATAATAACCTACTGCCATGAGTACCAAAGAAAGCCAATCCATGATTACATCTAATGAAAAGCCGTACCATTTGCGGGGTGTGCTTCTGTAATAGGCAATTCTGCCGTCTAATGAATCGCCAAACCAATTGATAGCAAAGCCCAGGATGGCCAGAAATAAATACGCTTTGCCATATTGTGTTGCCAGATAAAAGGAAACAGTTACCAAAACACTTCCCATAAGACCAATGGCAGTCAGCATATCTGAAGAAATGAAGCGGGGCATTATTTTGCACAAAAAAGAGATAGTCGGCTTCTCAAGAGGCCACAGTATATTAGTGCGCTCTCTGTCTTTAAACGCATTGCTGGTGTTGATGTTGTTATTTTGCGACATATCTGTTTTTTTCGGGGCATGCAAATTTCGATAATTTCAGGTCTTTAAATCCCTGAAACACAATTTATAAGACAAATTTATCATTAACTCAATAATCTATCGATTTTAACTTAACAAGAAGTGTAAAATAACTATTTATGGTTAGTTGCTTTTTGTTATACGTAGCGAATCGGACTGTATAAACAAACGAAAAAAGAGATACAGGATGAATAAAAAGATGCCGTAAAATAAGGTAACGCCCAATGTGCGTCCGTGTGATAATGGATTTATAAACCGATCTGCAATGTCTGCAAAGACATCATGCGTATTCGTTAATGCATCCCAACTGTTCCAGCGCAATATTCTGCCCAGATAAATACCAAACGAACATAAAAACATGCAGCAGAAACTAACCATCCAGGCTATAGCTTTATTCCATTTGCTTTGAATAATTTCCTGAATATATGCCATAGATATAAGCCCCAAAACTAAACCATTCCAGCCACAGGATAGTAACAGAACCAGATCATACCAGAAAATAAAGCTGTGACTTGGATGCAGATGTACTAAATCTGTCAGTAAATAAGGAGCATTGGGCAGAAAAATAAGCCATAGAAATAAAACAGGAGCCAATACGTATGATGGCATTTTTTCTTTGAAATGATAAGTAAAAAAGGCAATTACATATGGAATAACAGCTAAAAATAAATTCCAGACTAAAAAGGTATATCGCAATTGCCGGGTAGTTAAGACGCGAAATACCACTAAGGATATACTGAATGAAAGACTGATAAAAAGAACAAAATGGAATGGAGTAAAATACTTATTTTTATACATACATATAGTTTGATAGGTAAAAGTACTTTATACGAATTGCTTTTTTTGTAAAATGATGTTAACACGAGGAATTTCATTAATTTTATCCTAATGTCTATGCCAGCAGATTTATCCGTTTATCTCAATATCGCCCTTAGGAGTGCAGCAGTCTATGCCTTTATGCTGTTTGCTTTTCGGGTATTCGGAAAACGCGAGTTGTCCCAGCTTTCCATATCCGATTTGGTTTTAGTATTGCTTATCAGCAATGCCGTTCAGAATGCAATGGTGGGCGAAAATACTTCCCTGCAGGGAGGGTTAGTTGCAGCATCCATCTTGTTTTTATTAAACTATATAATTGGTTATCTGAAATTCAAGTACAGAAATGTCAATAAAATACTTCATTCGGATCCGGTAATTTTGATATATGACGGAAAAATAAACAAGAAAAACATGAATCAAAATTTCCTGACAATAAGTGAGCTGGAGGCGGCAATTCGTGAACATGGCGTTGAAAAAATAGAACAAGTGCATTCCGCAATATTGGAAAACGATGGAAATATCAGTGTGATATCCAACGCAGACTCAAACCTGAAAAAAACAGTTATTAAAAGAAAAAGAGTACAAAAGACACTGATTGATATGTAATAAATTAGATTATAAAATTTTTGATAAAATATGAAATATATACTTGTTATTAGTTTGCTTCTTTCATTTTTTCCTGCATTTGCTCAGAAAAAGACTGCTACTGATAAAGCCATGGCTTCTGCTTGTGATTGTATTAAGAAGACAGATAAAAATTTAAATAAAGAAGGATTGAAGAAAGAAGTGGAAAAATGTGTTACTCAGGCTATGTTAGCTAATTTGCAAGGATTGGTAGATGAATACGATATTGATATGACAGACGAAAAAAGTGCATATGAAATGGGTAAACAACTTGGCATTAAACTGGCTGCAAAGTGTCCTGCCTTTATAGAATTATTTGCCAATTCAGAACTTTTAGAAAAGGAAACGAATCAAACATCAGAAATAGCTGAATCTGAATTTACAGAAGGAACTCTTAAAGAAATTCTCATAGAAGATGTCATTTATCTTGTTATTGTGGAAGCCAATGGAGACACCAGAAATTTCGTTTTGTATACCTATTTCAATGGTGCATCTGAATTTGTACAATCGGTAGATTTATACAAAAACAAAGAAGTGAAGATTGGATGGACGACACAAAAAGTTTTCGATAAAAAGACAAATACTTTTGTTGATAAAAAGATTGTAACGGCATTGCAATTATGGTAATTAAGCAATTTGTCTGGCAGCAGCTATTTAGCTTATAATTTTATTTATTCCGTAATTTTACTTTTCTTATTTTCACTTCATGCAAATTCCATTGGCAGAACGTATGCGTCCGCAGTCGATAGACCAGATTATTGGTCAGGAGCATCTATTAGGCGAAGGCAAACCACTCAGAAATTTATTAGACAAAAACAAACTCCATTCTGTTATTTTTTGGGGACCTCCGGGTGTGGGCAAAACTACTTTAGCCCGTGTGCTGGCCACACAAGCCGGTTTGCCATTTGAACAGCTTAGCGCCATTTCTTCTGGCGTAAAAGAATTGCGTGCAGTCATAGATGAAGCCAAAACATTTGGTACAAAAGTTTTATTTATTGACGAAATACACCGGTTTAACAAATCACAGCAAGATGCACTGCTGGGAGCTGTCGAGAATGGCACCATTATTCTCATAGGTGCTACCACGGAAAATCCATCTTTTGAAGTCAACACCGCATTATTATCCCGTAGCCAGGTGTATGTCTTGAATGCGCTGGATGAAGATGCATTGAAGAAAATTGCACAACATGCTATAGAAAACGATGCATATATAAAAGATCTACACATCAAAATAAGTGAATATGATGCCCTGTTTTATTTTTCAGGAGGAGATGCCCGGAAGCTCTTGAATATTCTGGAATTAGTAGCTGAAAATGCAGGAGATGAAAAAGTAATCACCAATAAAATGGTGGAGCAAATTATACAAACCTATACTGCACGTTATGACAAAACCGGTGAGCAACACTACGATATCATTTCTGCTTTTATAAAATCTTTGCGGGGCAGTGATGTCAATGCCGCTTTGTACTGGATGGCGCGTATGATTAATGCCGGAGAAGATCCGAAATTTATTGCCAGAAGAATGCTGATTTTAGCATCAGAAGATATCGGAAATGCCAACCCGAATGCGCTTTTACTGGCAAACGCTACTTTCGAAGCCGTAGAAAAAATAGGCTATCCGGAATGTCGCATTATTTTAGGGCAATGTGCTGTTTATTTGGCAACTTCGCCCAAAAGCAATGCCAGCTATACGGCTATTAATCACGCTTTGGAGATGGCGGAAAAAACCAGTCAATTGTCTGTGCCCTTAGCTATTAGAAATGCACCCACTAAGCTCATGAAAAATCTTAATTATGGCAAAGGCTACCAATATGCCCACGATTATGAGAATAATTTTGCCGATATGGAATTTCTGCCGGATGAAATAAAAGGAACTAAATTTTATGAACCCGGTAAAAATGCACGAGAAAATGAATTGCGCCAGTTCCTGAAAGTAAGATGGAAAGAAAAATACGGATATTAAGTTTTTGTTTTTAGTCATTTACCTGAGTTCGAGTTAAGAAAGTAACAGGATAATATTAACTGAACTCATTGTGCAGGCTGAATTCAAGTAATAAACGCAATTTTATTAAGCATAGGTTTATTGTTCTTAATATATAAATCATACGGAATATAAAATGAACATTTACATAATTGAATATTGTTAGATTTGAGTTTTAAAAAAATGTTGATTTATGCCCCCAAAAAATTGCATTTAACACTTGAACTTAGGCAACTTAGAAGTATTAAGCACGTAACTAAAATTATATATTTATTTATATACAATTATAAATATAATTATATGACTTTTGAATCAAGTTTTCCGTTATCCGTTTCTCATTCATCATCATGCGGTAAAAATCTATTTCTCTTCATTACATCAACCAAACGAAAAAAATATTTGTTATTGGCTATATATTAACCTTGCTAAAATAATTTATTTTTTGAAAGGTAGGAAATGGTATTAATGGTTGAGCAGGTAGCTTCGTAAGCTAAAAGCAATTATAGCGAACTAAGTGAGTTAGTAAAACAAATTTCGAAGTAAAAAGATGGGTTAACTTACTCAAATCTTTTTTGCAGCACATCAAAGAAGCGCATTTGGTAGGCTACTTTATCGTTCCAGTTGAATTTCGTCCATAATTGATTGCGGCAATAATTTTCGGCATCATTTAAGCTGTTCATGTTTTCTAATGATTTAATTGCCGTGTCGTATTCTGCAAACTGATTGCCAAATAATTCGCGTACAAATACAAATTTATCATTCAGCATAATCAACTCCTGAAGTGATTTGCGCACCTTAGGTTGTTGTATGGTTTCTACATGTGTAACAGTAGTGGTTTTGAAAATATCATTTAAGCTCTCTGAATTTTGAACGGTCTCAGATTTTGTTTCAACAACAGGCTCATCTTTAGTCAAAACGATATTGCGTTCTTCATGTTTAACTTCATTCTTTTCTGGTGTAAAGAGTTTAGTGTCTTCTTGCTTTTTATTCAATAGTGTTTCATGGAAATCTTCTTTTCCGTCATCGAATAAATGGAATAAAGGTTTGGAATTGTCTTCTTTAAATTTGTCTTCCAGTTTTTCAAAAAAGGAAGTTTCCTGTTTTTTCCGGTCTTCCATTTTTGCCACCAGTGATTCTTTGTCTTTTTCTATTTTATCTTCTTCTTTTTTGAAATCATCGACCATTGCTTCCATTTTCTGTTGTGTAACGGCAGCAAAATTTTCTAGCTTGGTTTCAGCATTTTGTACAAACTCACTGTTTTTGATTTCCTCAGCTTTGTTCTTTAATTCATCAATGGTTTGCGTAATGGAATTATAGATATGATCGGTCACAGAGGTCTGCTCTTCTTCTTTTTGTTCTTGTATTTCTTCATTCTTTATTTCATTTTCTACTACAGCTTGTATTACTTCAACTTTTTCTTCTTCCTTAGCTGATTCTTCGATGAGCTTATCTTCGGTCTCATTTGTAACTAATTCCGCTACTGGCGTTATCTTGGTCTCTTCTGTTTTTAATTCGGATGTTGCCACAACTTCTTCTTCAACAACGGTAAACTGTGTCTCTGTTTTAGCTTCTTCTTGTTTTTCAATTTGTTGTTCTATCTCATCCAACGCCATTTCCAGTTCTTGTTGTTGTTCCGTATTTAGAGTAGCTTCCACTTCTTCAATATGCTGATTTTCATCAACGGCTACTATTTCCTTGTTTTTATCAGCTTCTATTATTTCAGTCGTGTTCGTCAGTACAGTTGTCGTCTCTACCGGAGGTGTTTCAATCATATTTATAGAAAGCTTACGCTCTATATCTGTAATCCGGTCAATACAACTGTTCAGGTATTTTTTCATCAGCAATAATTCCTCACGGCTCATTGCTCCTTCGGCAAGAATAGTTTTATTCAGATTGGAAACTACGGTGAGATAGTTTTCTATTTTTTGGAGTGCATTTCTAATTTCCATGTTTTATTTTTGTAATTTCGACGAAATTATAGTCTAAAACGCAAAGTTGTCTAATGTTTTTAGAACCAAATGTTAATAAGTCTAAAACCGGATGGATTGAAGTGGTCTGCGGATCCATGTTTTCAGGAAAAACTGAAGAATTAATCCGAAGACTTAAACGTGCAAAAATCGCTAACCTTAAGGTAGAAATTTTTAAACCCATGATAGACACTCGCTATCATGAAACCGAAGTGGTTTCGCATGATGCCAATTCTATTATGAGTACCCCGGTGAGCAGTTCGCAAAATATATTATTACTCAGCAATGATGTAGATGTGGTAGGTATTGATGAGGCTCAGTTTTTTGATGAAGGATTGCCGGAAGTATGTGAGGAGCTGGCTTCAAGAGGAATTAGAGTGATTATTGCAGGCTTGGATATGGATTTTTTGGGCAGGCCATTTGGTCCCATTCCTGCGCTCTTGGCAAAGGCAGAATATATTACAAAAGTACATGCCATTTGTGTGCAATGTGGTGCTTTAGCCAACCATTCTTATCGTTTAGTAGCCAGCGACAGCAAGGTGTTATTGGGCGAAAAAGAAAGTTACGAACCCAGATGCAGAGCATGCTTCAATAATGACAAATAAAAGAGCTGTTTTTCTTTATTATGCAATACTGATATCTAACGGGGTAGCATTTATACTTTTTTCATGGGGTACTTGTAATAAAGCTTTTTCCAATAGTTGTTTGATTTCGGGAATGGCATCAAATAAATCTTTATAATCATTGATGACATAATATCTGTCCTGGAAATGGTCTTTGTAATAATGCTTTTCCATGATTTCTTTTACATTAAAAGGTCGGCGGTTCGCTTTATTTCCCAAACAAAAAACACTCTCACCGCTGGATGAAAGTATGCCCGAACCATAAATACGAATACCGCTTTCTTCTTTTATCAAGCCGAATTCTACCGTAAACCAATATATTCTCCCGATTAATTCAATGGCTAATGCATCGTCAATATGTGTCAAAGCAATCTTTGATAATTCCTGTAAATAATCAACAAAAAACTGATTCGTTAAAACAGGCATGTGCGCAAAACAATCGTGAAACATGTCCGGCTCTTCCAGATAATCTAAGTTCTCCAGTTTTCGCAACCAGGTAGATGAAGGAAATTTCTTCTCTGATAATAATTCAAAAAAATCTTTATCCGCAATCAAGCCCGGCACTACCTCAATCGACCAGCCTGTTGTTTCATTCAACACTTTATTGACATGATTGAAATCGGGAATCTTATCATCTTCGAAATGCATCAATTTCATACCTTCCAGAAATACTTTGGATGCCATGTTTTGCAGGAGTACTCGCTGGCGCATAAATAAGAGTTTCCATACCAGGAAATCTTCCTCGGTATAAGCGGCGTATTCTTGTTTCATATTGAATTTTGACATTTCCCTTTTTTTATTGAATAAATGTAATGAAAAATAGTTGTCATAGCAACTATTTGATTAAATCTCTGATAACGACACTGGCACAGGTAGCACCAAAGACTGCCGGCAAGTAAGAGATTGTACCGTAAGCTGATTTTTTAAAATTAGTGCCATCGGTCAACATCACACTGTTTTTATCAGGCAGTTCAGTAGAAAAAACAACTTTGATGCCTTTGTAAATCTTTTCTTTTTTCAATCGTTTACGAACAGTGCGTACAAAAAAACAATCGTGCGTTTTGGAAATGTCAACCACTTTTAGTTTAGTCGGATCCATTCTTCCTCCTGCGCCGCCACTCATAATAATTTTACGTTTTAAACGATAAGCGGCAATCAGCAGATTCAGTTTAGGCGTAATACTGTCAATTGCGTCTACCACGTAATCAAAATCATTATGCTCGATAAGGGCATACGCTTTTTCGGGCGTTAAAAATTCATTGATTACACGCAAATCTATATCCGGGTTAATATCTTTAATCCGGTGTGCCATCCATTCTGCCTTAGAGTAGCCATCCGTAGATACTAATGCTGGAAGCTGTCGGTTACGATTGGTAAAATGCACTACGTCGCCATCTACGATGGTCATTTTTCCTACACCGGCACGGGCTATAAATTCAGCCGCAAATGAACCTACGCCACCCATACCCACCACCAGAACATGGCTTTGGGTTAGTTTTTCCAATTTGTCTTTTCCAATTAATAATTCCGTTCGCGAGAGCCAACCCGAATTGCTCATATTTTATTTTTATGCAAAATTAATCTTATTTTGCTAAGGTGTTAGCTCGCTATTCAACAACAGATATAATTTGCGGAGTGGATGAAGCCGGACGTGGTTGTCTGGCAGGGCCGGTAGTGGCAGGTGCCGTTATTTTGCCTGTAGGATTTAAACACGATTTATTGAATGACTCCAAGCAAGTGAATGAAAAAGACCGGGATAAACTAAGGCAGATAATTGAGGAGGAGGCCATAGATTTTGCAGTTGGAATTGTCAGTCACCACGAAATTGACCGTATAAATATTTTACAAGCCTCATTTGCCGCCATGCATCAAGCTATTACAAAGCTAAAAACAAAAGCTGACCTCTTGTTGATTGACGGTAATCGTTTTAAACCGTATAACGGGATTCCACATAAAACGATTGTAAAAGGCGATGCTACTTACTTGGAAATTGCAGCAGCATCTATTTTAGCAAAAACTTATCGAGATGAAATTATGATGAATTTGGCAGTTGAATTTCCTGCATATCATTGGGATAAAAACAAAGGCTATCCGACTACAGAACACCGCGAAGCAATCAGACAACACGGGGCAAGTCCCTACCATCGTATGACATTCCAATTGCTGAAAGTTGAGCAGTTGAATTTGTTTTGATAATGAAGCAGGTGTCGATTATGAGAATTAAATATGTGTTTAAAAGTTGCATACTAATATGAACTAAATCTAAGGATTCATACATAAAGTCCAATAGATTTGAATGCCAATATTTGAACAATATTTTTACAGAAAATCTATGTAAAATTTTACCTTTGTTTAAATAATAAAATTGACCAACCCGTAACTATTATGACACCTAAGGAAAAAGCATATGACGAAATTGCACTGTTGGTTGAACGATTTTACGAACAATACGACAGTTACAAAAAAGCTGAATATAATGAAACACTTACCAGACGTGATTTTATTGATCCTTTTTTTAAAGCACTAGGATGGGACGTAGATAATAGCAACGGTTATGCAGAAAGTTATCGCGAAGTAATTCATGAAGATAAAATAAAGGTTGGCAAAGCAACAAAAGCACCTGATTATTCTTTCCGATTGGTTGGTGGTACACGCCTTTTTTTTGTTGAGGCAAAGAAACCGAGCGTTCAGGTGAAAGATGAAATTCAACCAGCATATCAAGTTCGCAGATACGGTTGGAGTGCCAAGCTTTCTGTAAGTATTATTACCGATTTTGAAGAATTTGCCATTTACGACTGTACCAAAAAGCCCAACCCTAAAGATAAAGCTTCAATAGCAAGAATTAAATACATGACGTTTAAAGACTATCTGAATGAATTTGAATTCTTGTGGGATACTTTTAGTAAAGAGCGTGTATTAAAAGGTAGCTTTGATAAATTTGTTCAAGGTAATCTCAATAAGAAAGGTACAGCAACTGTTGATAAAGAGTTTTTACAATCTCTTGATAGTTGGAGAACTTATCTGGCTACATCAATAAGTTGGAATAATAAGAATCTTGATGAAGACGAAATAAATTATGTAGTTCAGCAAACTATTGACAGAATAATATTCTTACGCATAGCAGAAGATAGAAGTATTGAACCTTACGGAGCACTTAAAGAAGCAGTCAGAAATGGAGATTCATATGCAAACTTGTATCGGCTATTTGAGCAAGCTGATGAAAAATACAATTCAGGGCTGTTTGATTTTAAAAAAGATAAAATAAGTAAAGAATTATCAGTAGACAACAAAATTATAAAAACAATTGTCAATGAATTATATTATCCACTAAGCCCTTATGAATTTTCAGTTTTGTCTGTTGAGATTTTAGGAAGTGCATATGAACAATTCTTAGGAAAAATAATTCGAATTGACAAAGCACACCGTGCCCATATTGAAGATAAACCAGAAGTGAGAAAAGCCGGAGGTGTATATTATACACCCCAATATGTAGTAGATTACATCGTAAAAAACACAGTCGGAAAGTTGATTGAGAATCTAGATGATAAAACTCCAAAAGAAATAAGTAAAATTAAGATAGTTGATCCGGCTTGTGGTAGTGGAAGTTTTTTAATAGGTGCCTATCAGTTTCTGTTGGATTGGCATAAAAACTATTATTATAATAATGAAAAATCTGCTAAAGGTAATAAGAATAATCCACTAACGCCCGATGGTAACTTGACTACAGCGGAGAAAAAAAGAATTCTGATTAACAATATCTACGGAGTAGATATTGACGTAAATGCAGTAGAAGTTACCAAGTTGAGTTTACTTTTGAAATGTATGGAAGGAGAAACACTTGCAAGTATTAATAATCAACTGAAAATATTTAATGAAAGAATATTGCCGACTCTTGATGATAATATAAAAGATGGTAACAGTCTAATAGACACAGATTTTTATGACAGTGAATTGGATTTGGGTTTTGAGAAGAAAATAAAACCATTCAACTGGCAAAAAGCTTTTCCAGATGTCTTTAAAATTAAAAGACCAGAGCCACAAAATGAATTAAAATTACACAATAGAAAGATGTTAAAACAATCTGAGATAGCAGAGAGTCAGGCTAAAGCATTAATAAAGAAATTTGGTGGACTTATAGAAGAACCATTGTCACATTATGGAGACTATGGTGGATTTGATGTCGTCATTGGCAATCCGCCTTATATTATGTTACAAAACCTTGAAACCAGACAAGTCTTTGACTACTCAATGAGAAAGTATTGTTCAGCAAAATATAAAATAGATACTTACCAACTTTTTATTGAACAAGCCACTAAACTTTTGAAAAATGGAGGGTTGTTAGGATTTATTACTCCCAATACTTTTTTGAAAAATATACATGCAGAACCATTGCGTAAATTTATTCTTGATAATACAATTATTAATGAGGTACTTTTGTTTAATTATTCAGTTTTTACAGCAGCAAGTGTAGATACATGTATATTTATCATTGAAAAGGGAGAGGCTTTAAAAGATTCTGAAGTTAATGTTAAGATTTCTAATACACTTTTTGAATTGGAAAATCTCCCAAGTATTAAACAATCAATTTTTGCAAAAAATAATAGAACTGATTTTAATCTTCTTATTTCTGGAAATGATAGTAAGGTACTTGAGAAAATTTCCAAAAATGCTGTGCCTCTTGAAAATTATTGTGGTGCTTACTTTGGTATTCAAACATTTGATAGAAAGAAGTATGTCAGTATTGAAAAGAAAGATAGTCATTATCAACCTGTAATTGATGGAGGAAATATTGAACCCTATAAATTAAAACAGGCACATGAATTCGTGAATTTTATACCATCGGCTATCAAAAGTGGTGGAAATGAAATGATTTATCTGCAGGATAGAATTTGTATTCGCCAAATTGGAACTAGTCCAATTGCAACCTTAGTTCCCGCAAAAATTTTTACATTGAACACAGTTTATAATGTTTTCTTAAGGAATAGTGATATAGCAGATTTGAAATTTTTACTTGGTATTATTAATTCTAGTACCACTAGATTCTTTTGGAAAAAAAATAATTCTGATGAGAAAAAGACTTTTCCTAAAATTAAGAAAGAAGCCATCCTCACTATTCCAGTTCCAATTATAAATGAGACCAATAAAAGTTTGCAGGTTGAAATTGCGAAGTTAGTTGCTCAACTGTTATTCCTCCATGTTGAAATTTTAGAAACAAAACTTTCTTCCAAAATCTCGCAAATGAAGGGTAAAATTGATTATTGTGAAAGTCGGGTAAATCATATAGTTTATCAACTCTATGATTTAACAGATGAAGAAATAAGAATTATCGAAACTATATGAAGATTTTATACATAAAAATCCCACTCATCGTGGGAAGTCTTCATGAAAAGAAATTGTCCGGTTGCAATACAAAAGTATAATGGCTTTATGTTGTTTAAGTGAAAATCAAATGCATTTTAGATGAAAAAAATCGCCGAGTTACTCACCCGGCGTTCACACAGATATATGGAATTCCAGATTCCATAATGATATTGTTCTGAAACAATACTGCAAAGTAACAACTTAAAGCAGTGTGAAATGTGAACGTTATGTGTATTTATTATGTAATTTTGTATCCGATTGCAGCATAAAAAAACACCGGAGTAAAGACTCCGGCGTTCACACAGATGAATGCACGCTGTCGCTCACACACTTGCGACAGCGGATGCTATCAGAGATATTTTGTAACTGACGGGTTGAAATTAGCCCATATATTTGTCCAGTTATCAGTACCAAATGCACCGATATAAGTTGTTCCTGTAAATCCGGAGAATGTACCTGCGCCACTTAATATAGAAGCACCGGCAATAGGCAAGAAGTTAGGCGTGTCAATATCAAATACACTTGCTTGAATGCCTAAATTATCCCATCGGTTGTTTGCAGCAATGCTGTTATGAAATGTAGCATCCAGATACCAGTCTTTCACTACAGACCATGTAGCAGAAGCCCATGTTTGTCCTGAAGGTATATTGACATCACCCAATACAAAATATCCTAAATTACTTGAGCCTAAAGTACCGGCAATGGCTGTGTTCTTTATGGCAACATCTCCGGCTTGAGCATTAGCAATTGTAGTTGCACCATCTATAGAAATGCCGTTTGGATAGCCAATCAAAACGGAATTGTATATTTTCATTTTTGAATTTCTTCTGATTAATGCTGCATTTTTAAAAGGCGTTCCTATTGTAGTAGAAGTATCTTTTTTAGGACCGATAATAGTCATATTGCAAAACTCAGCAGATGTGAAAGGTGTAGCGGAAGAGGATGTTGCATCATTATCCGATTCAAACCCGTTTGATGCACCGCCTGTTGCATAATCGGCAATATTTTTATCGCGTACACCTAATCCAAACTGAACTTTTCCGCTATATCCATTGTCCGTATCAAAGTCATCATCTGTACCTCTGTAAGCAATTAAATGATCGGCATTTACCGTGCCTCCAAACCATTCATAAGAATCATCACCAGCATAAGATGCCTGTAAGTAGCTTAAAGTAGTACTGCTTCCTACACCACCAAAGGTAAACGTATTGATTTCCTGATTGGGATTAATTGCAATACCGGCATATTCAACTCGCACATACTTTAATATACCTGAGTTGTCGTTTGCTATATTACCACCGAAATAGGCACCATAGCCGCCCTCTAATTCAGAATGTCCACCTGCAATATTAATTGGAGCTAAACCACAGATTACTAGTCCACCCCAGTCGCCGGGTGCACGTGCACCTTGTGCCTTTTCTGAAGTAAAAATAATCGGATTTGCAGCGGTGCCTTCAGCTATTAGCTTGCTTCCTCTTTGTATAATAAGCGTACCTTTGCTTGCTTTTTCACCAATAATAATTGTACCGGCTTCAATCGTTAATGTCCCTTTTGCTCCGGAGGCGTTGTCCATTGTTGTGCCATCATCAGCACCTACTCTTACATAACCTGATAGTTTGTAAACGGTGTCTTTATCCCATGTAATATTCCCGCTTAATGTGCCTGTTACCGTTTTTACAGGTTTATCCGTTGGAGTTACAGGATTGTTGTTGTCATCGCTTTTGCTGCAACCGGATACTATCATGACGATTATCGCGTTTGCCGGTAATTATAAGTTTGTTTTTTTCATATATTGATT
>CAZPBT010000031.1:0-19316 GCA_964584555.1 uncultured Chitinophagales bacterium | reverse complement strand
AAAGGCGGGAAATTGGTGTAAAAGAAATCAAAGAGGTGCTGCATGTACAAAAGTAAAAATTTACATGTCTGCAAAATCTTAATTTTAGCAAAATGCTTATTTAGGTTTTATATAAAGAACGTATTTAATTTGCATAAGCCTTCAATTCATCCATTCTTTGCAATATATTTTGATTCCATTCTGCTTGCTTGGCTTCATCTATGCTATGTCTGGTTTCTAAATCATAGGTGTTTTGTTCCATGCTCCACAGCTGCATTACCTCTTTTGCCGTGGCTTTAAAATTGGCTTTTGTTTTGTTTTTACCACTCAGCTCGCCAAGTCGCTTGCGCAACAAACGTGCATATAATTCGGTGATGGCAAAATGCATTTGTTCGTGTTTGAGTATATAATCACTCTGCTTGTCTTTTTTGCTCCAGGAAAGTTTAGGAAAAAATTTTGCTTTCACCGACCACACATAGCCGGTGTCTGCCTGGCTGTCTTTAATAAACAAAGAATATTCTACCTGCGAAGAGGTCATGGCGGCTTCCGGAGCGTTTTCAAGTGCTTTGCCCTGAAAATCACTCCACTTCAGTGGGGTGCTGTCGTTCCATGTTAAATACACTCGCTTCAATGGGTTGGGATCCGCAGGTGCTTTGGGTGTAACGGCCTCCAGTGTAAAAACCAGTAATAAGATTATTGACAGCAATAAGTAATTTTTCATAAAAAGTAGAACGCAAAATCTGTTCCGAAATTAGTTAATTAAAGTGAAGTAATGAATTGTGATGTGTCGTATGTCGTAAGAAGCAGATACAAGAATCAAGAGTCAAGAATCAAGAGCCAAGATGAGAGCTTAAATTAAAAAATCAGAAAAATTACCAATTTACCAATGACCAATGACCAATCACCCAATAACTAATATCCAATCACCAGCAATTTAGGTTCATAGACATCCGTTGAATTTACAAGAAGATCTATCAGCTCGTTTCCGCTTTTTGCATAATACATCGAAAAGTTATCATAGCGCTCCTGAAATATTCCTTCCGGAAATACTTTATTTTTTATTTTCTCTATGCGGTTTAATTCCGTTTCGCTTTTTTGTTTTAAGGATTTCAATGTTTTCTTTTCTAAAATATCCAGGCTTTGTACTGCTTTTTGTTGTTCAGCCCCTACGCTGTTTTTCAATGTTGCATCTATCGCCGCAATCTCATTTTCCAAATCTGAAAAAATAGTTTTTATCTTGTTTTTATAAGCAGAGAAATCAGTCAAATGTGCAGTATTTTGCATGACAAATTCTTTTTTGAGTTCGTCTGTGGATTTAAATAAATCTGCTATAGTAAATCCTGCATTTTCCCATTTCTCAAGTTCATTTTTTGCAAGCAGTATTACGGAGTTGCGCAAAAATAATTGTGGAAACTGCACCTGATGATAATCAAAAACTGTTTTCAGTTGCAGCCAATAACCCAATTCTCCGGCACCACCGATATAGGCAATGGACGGCAATACTTTTTGCTGAAATAATGGTCGCAAAATAACATTGGGAGAGAAGCGTTCGGGATGGTTTTCTATTTCTGCATGAAGCTGTTCTTTGGTAAATGAAATAGCTGTTTTATTAATCACATACAAATTGCTATCGGGTTCAAAGATGATTCGCTCACGGCTGTTCTTGGACAAATAAAATAAATTTATTTCTCTAGGGTAAGCTTGTTGTTTATAGTTCTTTTCTTCTAAAGCGGCTAATTGTTCATTTACCAATTTGTAGGCAGTTTGTTTCTCAATTTCATCAATAAAGACAGGAATCATTTGGCGTTTTAGTTCGCTGTCATTTCCATCGATGCAAAGCAATCCGTATTTGCCAAATAAATTATTCAATAAAAGTCGTGCAGCATCTGCAAGATTATTTTTTGCATACGCAGTCTTGAAAAGCTCAATTAAAAAATCAGCATCTACAGAATCTCCCAGTATATTTTGCAAATCCGAGATGAGTGGCAGCAAACTTTCCGTAGTATATTGTCCGGTTGCACCGCCTTGTTTATCTGTCCATTCCAGTTTTTTATTAAATACATGGATGTGATTTATTTCTTCAAAATCGTGATCTTCGCTGCCCATCCAGTAAACCGGGACAAATGCATATTCTGGGTATTTTGTTTGCAACAAACGACATGTAGAAATAGTACAGGCAATTTTTATCAAATAATATAAGGGTCCGGTGAAGATATTCAGCTGGTGTGCCGTAACAATACAAAATGTATTTTCATCCAGTAATTTAGTGCAATTCTTTTCAGCTTCTTCATTTATTTCTATGTTACGATACTGCTTCCCGATGATGCTTGCTAATACTGCACGATTGATGGGCTCTTTCTTTTTAGCTTGTATGATTTTTTCCGTTTCACCGATATCCGGCAGGTACGAATAGAATGCTTTGGCCTCCTCATTTCCCAAAATATAATCGGAGATAAGTTTGGGTAAGAGATTAATTTCTGAATAGTTTATTTCTTCAAAGATTTCCATTTGCTAATCACTATGTTAATTAAAAATTCAGCAACTTTAAAATATTAGTTTACCAACTCACCATACAAATCAAAATCGGTGGCGTCCGTAATTTTTACATTACAAAAATCGCCAATTCTGCAATAATATTTTGCAGCATCTAATAAAACTTCATTGTCCACTTCAGGCGAGTCATATTCTGTTCGCCCGATATAATAACCACTTTCTTTTCTGTCGATAATGACTTTAAAAGTCATACCGATTTTTTCATCATTTTTTGCCAATGAAATTTCCTGTTGAATCTGCATCAATTTTGCTGCTCTTTCTTCTTTTAAATCTTGTGGAACATCATCAATCAATTGATAGGCCGCAGTGCCTTCCTCATGTGAATATTGAAACACACCCAATCTTTCAAATTGCATTTCTTTTACAAAATTGCATAGATCTTCAAAGTCTTTTTCCGTTTCGCCGGGGAAGCCCACCAGCATCGTAGTGCGGATGGCAATACCGGGATGGATGGCTCTTATTTTCTGAATCAATTCACGGGTTTCTTTTTGGGTGATTTGGCGTTGCATTTGCTTTAGAATATGGTCATTGGCATGTTGTAATGGTAAATCAAGGTAGTTGCAGACTTTATCACAAGCTTTCATCGCCTCAATAATAGCTAAAGGAAATTTGGATGGATAAGCATAATGCAAACGAATCCACTCGATGCCTTCGATCTCGTTTAGTGCATATAACAAATCAGCTAAAGCTCTTTTTTTATAAATATCCAGCCCGTAATAAGTAAGTTCTTGTGCTATGAGCATAATTTCTTTTACGCCTTTTTGTGCCAAAGATTTTGCTTCTTCTACTATGGCTTCTATCGTTTTAGAAATATGCTGGCCTCGCATTAATGGAATGGCACAAAAGGTACATGTGCGGTTGCAGCCTTCTGCAATTTTTATATAGGCATAATGTTTAGGTGTTGTCAGAAAGCGCTCTCCGACTAATTCGGCTTTATAGTCTGCTTTAAATTTCTTTAATATAGCCGGCAATTCATTCGTTCCAAAAAATGCATCTACCTGCGGTATTTCTTTTTCCAAATCGCCACGATAGCGTTGTGATAAACATCCTGTAACATATAACTTGTCAATCTTGCCTTTTTCTTTGGCTTCGGCATATTGCAATATCGTATTGATAGATTCTTCTTTAGCACGATCTATAAATCCGCATGTATTGATAATGATGATATTGGCTTTCTTTGCCGACTGATGTTCGGTATCAATATTGTTGTGTTTCAGTTGTGATACTAAAACTTCTGAGTCCACCAGATTTTTTGAACACCCGAGAGTTATTACATTTACTTTGTCTTTTTTAAGTGTTTTTGTTTTCATTTTTTGGAGATTGGTGGTTGGTCTTTGGAGATTAGTTATTAGTGATTGGTTATTAGAGATTAGTTATTGGGTTATTAGTGATTAGAAATTAGTCATTGGTAAATTGGTAAATTTTCTGATTTTTTAATTTAAGCTCTCATCTTGGTTCTTGACTCTTGATTTTCTATGCTTCTTCCAATTCAAAATCTGTTCAGCCATTTTATTACTTCGTTTCCATCTGCTATACTCCATGAATGCGGATGCCTGATGTTGAGTAATTTTCGTTTTCCTTTATTTTGCGTAATCACTAAACTTGCATTTTTATTCCCATTTTTTTGCAGATGATTGATGAAACTTTCGCAGTCAAGTATATTCAAATCATACATATCCCAGTGCTTTTCGTTGAGTGTCCAGTTGAAGTCCGGTTCACTGTAAATTTGTATTGGTGTGTTGCCAAACAAACGCGCTCCGATATTGTCTTTGTCTTCATAACTATAGGGCGACAATCGCATATAATTGTCATACGCATCCGACACACTGCCTTTGAAATAAACCTTCATCTTATCCATAAAAACTTGATACTGTTTTTTGGAAAGATAAGAGATGCTCGTGTCTTTAAGCCATTTATCATAAACTTTATACATGCGGTAAAAATCCAGTGGCGGATCTATAGCAAATACAGCAGTCGGTTTTTGCATTATATCATACACCTGACAATGCTGTACATATTTTACTACACCGCTGCCACCCAAAGAAAAACCACCTAAATAATATTTGCCCGAAGTTATATTGTATTTCAGAAGCCACTCCGGAATCATTTCATCTAAATATTGTTGTGCAGGTTGATCGATATAAAATGAAGTATTGCCATCTGTATTGGAAATAATCAAAGTAAGAATTCCGGCACTTGCAGCATATTCCGGAATATTGGTTTCGCGTTCTGCCAGTTGCGGAGATTCGCCAAAACCGGGAAGTAAAATCAATAAAGCTTTAGGTGCCTGATTCGGCCGGTAAACTACAGCATAATCTTTAGTACTGTCTTCCGTATTAAAATACTCTACAGTTCGAAAGTAGGCAGCCTGCTTCTTAGTCGTTTTTGATTGTGAAAACGAGATAAAAACAAGCCCAATCAAGCATATTATGAAAAGATACCCACGCATATAGAATGTGGCAAAAGTAATAAAAAACAAAGAGAGATGCAGAATTAAAGGAGCTAAAGCATTGTCATAATGATGTTACATATTATGACATATAAATAAAAAACAATTTAACCTCTAGTACGGTTAATTTATAATTTTTACCACATAGAAACATAGATTTTAGGATAAGCAGTAGTACTATACAAAAAAATTGAGATAAGAATAGAAAAATATAGGAATCGCCAAAGGTGATACTCTATTTTTATTTGGCTTAAACCGCACAGTGGGTTATATGATTCAATCTATCTGTTTAACATCATGCCGACATAGACTGCGAAAATACCTGCAAGGAAGGTAGCGAAGCTGTAAATTAAGAAAGTGCTGAAATAACCATCCTGCAAGAGTTTCACATTTTCATAAGCAAAGGTTGAAAATGTAGTGAACCCACCACAAAACCCGGTGGCTAAAAAGATGCGCCATTCCGGTGAGAGAGTACTTTGTTTTATACCCAATCCGAAAATCAGACCAATAATAAAACAACCTAAAGTATTAGCAATAAACGTACCGTAAGGAAATGAAGAAGGGATGTATTTTAGTACATATACCGATAGCAGATAGCGGCAAATACTGCCCAGAAATCCGCCTAAGCCTACCAGTAAAATTGCTTTTTTCATATTTTAAAACATTATTTTGCTATCAGCGATTCAATGATTTTTTTCATTTCAGGTGTATTCCAGTCTTTTGCTTCTACTTTATTCAACCGCACTTTTCCATTTTTATCCACTAGATAGGTAGTTGGAAAACGACGAATGCCAATAGATTTCAAACTTTTATCTGATTTTAAAAAGGTGAGATCTGTCGTTTGTAAGTGGTTTTTCATCTCATCAACTTTTGCCCAGTCTTCATCACTGATAAAAAGGATTTGCAACTTGTCTCCATATAGCTGATGCAGTTTTAGTAGATCCTTTTGTTCCGCTCTGCAATCCCCACACCACGTTTGATAGAATGAGATGATACTGACCTTATTTTGCAATGCTGACTTTTCGAAAACTGTTCCATTTTCAAAAGTTAGGGTGGTCTTATCTAGGGGCATTTTTGGGGTGTTGAATAAAATTTGTCGCAGTGTAATAGAGCTGAAAATAATTATAAAAATGAGGGCAACTTTTTTCTTATCCATGATAAATAGTTTTTATTAATGCTTCTGCGTTCGACAGATTATTGTACAGCGAAAGTAATTTCTTTTTTCTTTTTTCTATAATTTCTAAAGTAAACTCTTGTGGCATTAGTTGTTTAATAACTGAGTTGAGTTCTTTTGTTTCGCAAGAGAATACTAAATCTGATAGATTGCTACCGGTTAATGCTGCCTCGTTGGCAATTACAAAACGCGCCTGAAAAAGTGAGTTAATCAACTTTAATTTTACACCACTCGGGTTGCGGGCAAATGCCAGACAAGCTTGTGCATTTTTTACCAGCAGTGCAAGCTCATCTTGATTCGGGTTGGCAACTAAGGTAATATGTGCATACTTGGCTATGCAATTGCGCAATGCTTCATCAGGATTTTTTCCGGCTATAATTATTTTGTATTCGCTGGATTTCAATTGATGCTCTATCAGTTCAATGACATACGCATAATTATCGGTGAGTGATAAATTGCCGTGATAAAGGATATAATCGCCTTTGCCGGGAATACTTGAAACAATTGTATTTTGATGAAATACAGCCTCAAAGGAGATTGATTTTTCAGGAAACATCATTTGATAGTATTCCAAATCGGTTTGAGATAAACAAGATAAAAAGTCGGCATTAGCTAAAACAGAATCGTATTTTTTTAGTTTTTTGTATTCTGTGAAATAATAAATTTTTTCTTTGAGAGAAACGGCATCAGCCAGTAAAACTCTGTAATAAATCCATTCGATATTGTGCAGACGTACAATTTTTCTCCTGTCTTTTAATGCCGGATGATTGATAAATCCTGTTGTATGTGTGGCATCAAATAAAATGGGATAATTGTCTTTGCATAAATTTTGCAGTAATTCATCTTGCATTCTGCTTTTTACGATAAACGGGATTTCGCTGAATATATCTTTCCATTTTCTTTCCCGCTTATAGTAATATACTTTTTCGCAAACTGCTTCAAGGGCATTCTGCGGAGTACGATTATTATATTCAAAACAATGCAGATGAATTTTGATGCCTAATTGTGCTAGAGTTTTAATCTTATACCATTCTTCTATTGCCCCGCCATAGTCGGCAGGATAGGGAATATCAAAACATACGATATGCAGGTGTCTGGCAGAATTCAAGATATGGATGTATACAAGTTTAGTAATTTTATTTCTTCATTTTCCCAGCATAAATCTTTTGCAGCACAACCACAATTTAACTGAATTTGTTTGTAGAAATCTTGGTTTTCTTTTAAGGATAAAACGGCCGTTGACAAAGTAGTTGCATCCATGTCATTTACTAAAACTCCAATAGCATATTCATCATTGATTTTTTTGTATTCAGGAAATGAGATTAATACCTGCGGTATGTCCGACTGGATATAATCAAATGTTTTATTGCCCAGTGAGTAATAATAACTCAAGCCCATATTTTCTAAAATATTGACACCTATAAAAGCTTCTTTGGTTAATTGCTTAAGTTGGTGCGGTTTGAGTTTGCCTGTGAATTTAATTTTATCATGTAATTGCAGTTCCCTAACATATTTTTTCACATCCTCCAAAATATCACCGTCGCCTGCGATATAAAATATAAAATCGGGCAGCAATTTCATGGCAGCTATCATTTCTTTTATTCCTCTGCCTACATTCACGGCACCCTGATATAAGATAATCCTGGAGTTAACGGCGTTTGTATTTTCCTGAAAGGTATAATAAGGTAAATTGCGAATAACCTCAAATGGCTTTTTATATTTCACGATAAACAATTGAGCAATGGAATCACACACGGTATATTGTAAATCTGTAAGTGGAACGAAGACTTTTTCTATAAGTTGCCAAATTTTTTTTACTACTTTTCGATTAACCAGCTCCGGACTTTCGGGGAAATATTCGTGTGCATCATACACTATTTTCTTTCGTTTTATTTTTCCGGCGATTACTGCAGCCGGCAAGGAATCTAAATCACATCCGCAAATAATATCAAACGGGAATCTGAGTAAATAAAAGAGTAAACGCAAATTAAACTCAGCATAAAACAAAAATCCTTTATTGAAAAAACATTTCAATCTTGTTTGTAAATAAGGTTTTGTATCTACAGCAGGAGAACCCGGTAATAATCTTCCAATGAATTCTATGGCATACTCTCTTTGCAATGATTTGCAGATGCGATGCATTCGTTGGTCGAAAACCAAATCATTCGTTACGGTGAGTATGATTCTTTTTTTCAAACTGCTTTTATTTCATTTTGTTCATTCATCTTCAACATGCGCTCATCCAGCATAAAACGGATTACTTTCTTGTATTGCTCTTTTTTGTAGAAAGCATTTTCTGGAATAATTTTTTCGATCGGTATAAAATTATTTTTAGTCTTACCTAAAATATCTTGTTTAATGATTTCAAAGTTTTTATCGGCATCCAATTTGTTTTTTTGCTCTAAACATACATCACATTTGCCACATGGTGGCACCTCATTTTCATCGAAATAGGCACACACTACCATCTGTCTGCAAATTTTATCTTGTTCGGTGTAGTTCAACATCGCTTTTAATTGTGCTTCCTGTACTCTTTTGCGCAGTTGAATAAATTGTGTATCAATGTGCAAGTTATCTTCGTGCAATCGTTCAGTAAGTAAGGTAATCGTAGGCTTATCGCTGGAGGGAATATATGTCAGCACTTTTTGTTTATGTAAATAAAGCAATTGTTTTTCGACTTCTTCTTTCGACTGACCGATTAATCTGGCAAGTTGCTCTTCTGAGATTTTAGAATAATGATCTAATATACCGCCATAGGTGCGTAGCAATGATTTTATCAAGGGAGAATAAGCGGAATGAGCCACCTCAAACCGATAGACTTCACTTTTATCTACTCTGAATATTAATCTGGATGCTAATGCTACACCTTCTGACAACTGCATGTAATTTTGTTGCTCTAAAATTTTAAGCGCATTATATACAAGCGTCGCATTGAGTTTAAACAGCTTACAGAAATAAAGCAAATCGAAAAAATAAGTATGCATAGCACCATTTTCTATTGCAATTTCCAAATGATTGCAAACGGCATTATAGACCATTTTTATGGTTTGTTCATCCGGATATTTTTGTTCTAATTTTTGAAGTAAATTATCGATGTCTTTTTGTTCATACAGCAACATGGCATAAGATTGCTTGCCATCGCGTCCTGCACGCCCTGCCTCTTGATAGTAGGCTTCTAACGTTTCCGGAATATCCAAGTGAATGACAAAGCGCACATCTGCTTTATCAATGCCCATCCCGAAGGCATTCGTACACACTATTACCTGTGTTTTGTTTTTTATCCAGTTATCTTGTTTCCTGTTGCGTTCATCCGTGCTTAACCCTGCATGATAAAAATCGGCATTCAGTTTGTTTTTTTTGAGGTACTCTGCAGTTTCTTTGGTTTGTTTTCTGTTGCGCACATAAACAATACCCGAGCCCTTTAGTTTTCTGATAACCTCCACAAGCTTGGGCAGTTTAGCCAATTCATGGCGCACTACAAAGCTCAGGTTTTCTCTGACAAATGATTTTCGAAAAATATTTCTTTCACTGAAATGTAATTTTTCGATGATGTCATCCTGCACCTTTTGTGTGGCTGTTGCCGTAAGTGCCAATACGGGAATAGCAGGATGATATTGTCTGATTTCTGCAATTTCTAAATACGGCGGTCTGAAATCATAACCCCACTGAGAAATGCAATGCGCTTCGTCAACAGCAATCAAATTGACTTTCATCTGCTTGAACCGCTCGATGAATAGCTCGGTCTTCAATCGCTCCGGCGATACATACAGCAATTTGTACATGCCGAAAACAGCATTGTCTAATATTTTATCGATCTCGTTGTAGGATAAGCCCGAAAATATGGCGGATGCTTTGATGCCGCGCTTAGACAATTGATAGACCTGATCTTTCATCAACGCAATTAATGGCGATACTACAATACAGATGCCGTCTTGCAGGATGGCTGGAACTTGGAAACATACTGATTTTCCTCCGCCCGTAGGCAATAAGGCAAGCGTATCTTTTCCTTCTAATACGGACAGGATGATTTCTTGCTGCGGATACCTGAAAGCAGTATAACCCCAATATTTTTCGAGTATGTGAATGGGCAAAAGCACAAGGCTAAATTAAGGAGAAATGCGGATATGGAGGGTGGGTAGTTGAAAAAGTGATTTTAGTATAAATAAAGTAAGGAAATCAAAATTTGTGCAATAAGATATATGCACATTATGACATAAGCATAGATTAACATATCTATGACTTATTGCATAAAATGTTAATATTAGTAAAATTTCAAAAAAAATGTTCTATTTTTTTTTTTTTTGATTTTTATCGTTTATATTTGACTTATTAAATGTAAAATCGGAGACGGCAGTTTCCGTAAGCTAACGATGAAAATGAGGTGCAATACTTCAGAAAATAAGGGGCAAATAAAATAAATGACAACAGTATGTTGTTGTAATGGATATTGAAATAGAAATTTTTCAGCATATCGAAACATTTCAATTTCTGTGTCGTTAAGTTAAGCAACTGTAAAAATAGTTGATTTAACCCTATTTCCTCCACCTTCATCAAGGAGGAGGAATAAAAGGAGGTGGTTCTAAAAATCTAAATCAACTATTTTGGGATGTTCAACATTAATTCATACTTAACTTAACGACATTGATTTCTAATTGATAAATTTAAATAAGTTAGTAAATTGTAATGAATATTAAGAAAATAAGATTATTTCCGTTTTTGTTGTGTCTGTTTATGCTTTTAAATAGTGTGTATATACATGCTGCAAATATAAAAGGTAATATAAGAGATGAGAAAAACAGGCCAATAGAATTTGCCAATATAACCTTATTTAGTGCCAATGATACCGTTGTAGTCAGTACTACTTTTTCCGACAGCTCGGGATTCTTTGAATTGTTAAACATACCCAGAGGGGATTATTTTTTAGAAATAAGTTATTTGAATTATAAAAAAGACAGCTTATTAATAAGCGCATTTGAAGACAGTGTAGAAATAGGAACAATAAGCCTACTGCCACTGGCTAATAATCTTGATTTAGTTACTATAACAGCTAACAAGCCTATATATGAGCGCAAAGCCGACCGTATTATTTTTAATGTAGAAAATAGTGTGTATAGCCAGGGCAGCGATGCCATGCAGGCATTAAGCAAGGCACCACGAGTACAAGTAAACAACAATGATATAAAAATTGCAGGCAGAGGTGATGCAGCAGTATTGATAAATGATAGACTAATACGTATGAGTGGCGAAGAACTTAGCCAATATTTAAAAAGCATACCCAGTAGCGACATACAAAAAATAGAAGTAATACCCAACCCACCAGCCAAATACGATGCACAAGGCGTAGCATTGATAAACATTGTACTAAAGAAAAATAGAAAACAAGGATGGAATGGGAGTGCATATTTAACCTATAAACAGGCTACGTTTGCACAAGGTTATGGTGGTGCATCTTTTAATATTAATAAAAAGAAAATTAGTTTTAAAACCTCATTAGGTGGCGGAAGATATATTTTTCAGAATACGATTAAAAATAGTATTGATTTCAGCAATGAAAAATGGAATAGCAATGCAGTTGCTACTAATAAAAGTTATAGTATATATGGTTCATTAGGTTTAGATTATGATGTAAATACAAAACATACAATTGGTATTAATTATATGGCATATTACTCTAATTCTGATAATTATAAAGAAAACAATAGAACAGATATTACTAATAATGTAAATGATCTTTTCAAAAATATCCAAAATAATTCAACCAATATAAATTCTACCTCACAACATACACTAAATACATATTATATTTATAAAATTGATAGTACAGGTAAAAAACTAGATGCAGGATTTGATTTTTTTACAGGAAAAACAGATAATCAAAGAAACTATATCAATGCTACATATTCTAATAATGATAGCTTATTGATTATCCCAATTCCAACTGAAAATACAGTAGGTAATTATAGAAACTATTATTACGATGTATATCTAAATATGGAACATCCAGTAAAATATGGCACTTGGAGTTACGGTAGCAAATATTCTTCGTTTAAAATTAATAGCAATAATGTACAAAGTGTTTTACTAAATGATGATTATGTAGTTGATAATACTAGAAGTAGTCATTTTATTTACAACGAATATATTACTGCACTTTATGCAAGTTTTGAAAAAACAATAAAAAAAATTGAAATTCAAGCAGGTTTGCGTTTAGAATATACACATAGTAAAGGTAAATTAATAAATTCCAATTCTGTAACCAATCGTGATTATATACAGCCCTTTCCAAGGTTATATGTTTCCTATAAAAAGAATGAAAAACACAGTATTAGTTTTTCTACTAATACACGTATAGAACGTCCCCATTTCTCAATGCTCAATCCATTTAGATATTATATAAATGAAAATTCGTATTCAACTGGTAATCCATTCTTACAACCTCAATATTCTTACAATTTGTCATTAGATTATAGTTTTAAGCAATTTTATACTATATCCGGATACTATAATTATTTAGTTCACGAAAACAACGAAATCACATTTGCAGATACATCAATTAATAACAATTTTATACAATGGCAAAGCAAAGATAAAACACATGATTTAGGCATCTATCAAGAGCTAAATTTAGATGTAAAAGATAGATGGTCAATTAGAACAAGTTTGGATGTTTCATTAGATATTACAAAATCACCTTACTTTTTTAATGCAAATAAACGCACATATTGGAATATGCAATTCGATATAAATAATGATTTTATTTTAGATAAACAAAATAGATTTATTGCTTCTATCTATTATTTATTTAGACCTCCGAATAGAGGATATATTGAATCAAAAAGTAGAATATATAATCAATTAGATCTGGGCATTAGAGCAAAATTGCTAAAAAACCGCCAATTAAGTATTGCATTTAATGCATATAATATTTTAAGATCGACTTATGATGGTTATGGATATACTCCAAATGGGAATAAAATATCACATTCTATTTTTTTTGACACAAGACAATTCATAATAAGTATAATTTATAAATTCGGAAATGACAAATTAAAACAGAAATATAGGCAACAAAATATGGATATAGACAGAGCAAAATAAAAAAATACTTAATCGCGGTAAGTATGGCAGAAACTATAACTGCGCAATTATAGTCGAGCTTAAACACTTCGTCCTGTATAAGAAGTAAAACAACGCAGCGTTCTACTACGAGAAGATAAATATCAAATTAATTAAAATTTATTTTTATGAAAAAAAAACAAAAGTTAGAAAAGTTGAATTTAGAAAAATTCAAAAAAAATCAACTAACTAAAGATGAAACTATTACCTTAAAAGGTGGATTGAAAAACATTAATATTACTTACACTGATTGTCAAAATTCAGGTGGTAATAATTGGGACTGTGGTGACTCATCAGTTGATTAGTATATTAAATAACTCAGGATTACAATTAGTAGTCCTGAGTTTATTACTAAAAAAAGTATTAACATATGATATTAATATTAAGCCTAAGTGGTATTGAGTTATCTACTGAGCATATTATTGACTGGCTAAATTATTATAATGCGAAGGTTAAAAGAATAAATGGAGATGATTTAAAGGAAAAAGAATTTAGTTTCAATATTGATAATATAGAAGAAACTACAGATTTTTTAGAAATTGACAATGTAAAAGTTGTATGGTATCGGAGATGGACAGATAAAGTAATATTCACAAATAAATCAATAGATAATACTTCAATATTATCTATTGACAACCATAGAAAGAGTGAGTTTAATGAACTATCAAAATATTTTTATTATCTTTTAAGAAATAAAAAATGGATAAGTAAACCGTCTAGTAATATTACTAAAAGTGAGATGCTTTCTAAAGCTAAAAATGTAGGATTAGAAATTCCAAATACACTTATTACTACAAAAAAGAAAGACTTACTTGATTTTATCTCAAAAAATAATAATATTATAATAAAGTCAATTTCAGAAGTGTTTTTTATAACTTACAAAGGTAAGTATTACTCTAATTATACTACTCAAGTTGATTATAATGATATTTTAAAATTTCCAGACAAATTCTACCCTACTTTATTCCAAAAAAAGATAGAAAAATTTTTTGAGATTAGAGTTTTTTACTGGTTTGGGAGTTTTCATTCTATGGCGATATTTTCACAAAATGACAGTAAGACATTATCAGATTTTAGGAATTATAATTACGAAAAACCCAATAGAAACATTCCATATAAATTGCCAATAGAAATTATTTTAAGATTAAAGAAATTAATGGATAGTCTATGTTTAGAAACGGGATCTATAGATTTAATAAAAACAAAAGAAGGAAAATATATTTTCCTAGAAATTAATCCAATTGGTCAATTTGGCATG
Organism: uncultured Chitinophagales bacterium; assembly: GCA_964584555.1. GTDB lineage: Bacteria > Bacteroidota > Bacteroidia > Chitinophagales > JADIYW01 > JADJSS01. The sequence continues at coordinate 4,787 of CAZPBT010000031.1, read as the reverse complement.
ACATCCTTACCATGTAATTATTTCTTAGAAAGAAAAATTGCTAAATCTTTAATAACTCTAAATAACTACTATGAAAAGAATGATTAAACTAGAACACATTAACCAATATTTTTTAGATAGCAATGAATCATATTCAATAATATACCATTACTCGCATGTTGTACCAAATATGAATAATAAGACAGTCATTAGTACTTTCCACAACACAAAAAAATACAAATGCATGCTCTTCTATAAACAAATATCTAAAATTATAAATACAAATTAATTGCATGAATAATAAAACAAAAATTATATTATTTCCAAATTGCATACCTATAAAAGGGGTAAAACGCAGCATAATTTATGATTTACAACGTTCTACATATGATTTTATACCAAATTCACTTTATATCATACTAAATAAGCATAATAGGAAATCATCTATAGATGATATAAAAAAAGAATATAACTATGAATATAATGAAATTATTGATGAATATTTTAATTTTTTGGAAAAAAAAGAGTACATATTTTATTCAAACGAACCGTATTTGTTTCCAAAAATTAATTTTGAGTGGGACTTTCCCGCTCATATTACTAATGCAATTATTGATTTGAATAAAGAATCAGTCTATGATTTTCAGAATATTTTTTCCGATTTAGACATCTTAGGATGCCAAGCAATAGAAATTCGTTTCTTTGATGTTGTTACTTTTGAATTTATCGATAAGATACTTTTCTATACATTATATGGACGGATTAGAAATATTGAATTGATTTTAAAATATTCACATGATTTTAAAGAGGATAAATTGTTAGAATTATGCAAGAAACACAAAAGAATTAATTCAATTTCAATACATTCATCTCAAGAAAGAAATACTTCAAAATTTATAGAAGATGAACAAGTAATTCTAAATTACACTACTGAAATTTTATTAGATAATACACATTGTGGTATAATCAATCACCAATATTTTATGGTAAATATTGAACTCTTTAGCGAATCTAAAAATTATAATTCTTGCTTAAATAGAAAAATTGGCATTGATATAAACGGTGAAATTAAAAATTGTCCATCTATGAAAAAAAGTTATGGAAATATAAAGGATACTACTATAATGGAAGCCATTAACAAGGAAGGCTTTAAAGATCTATGGAATATAAAAAAGGAGCAAATAGAGATATGTAAAGTTTGCGAGTTTAGGTATATGTGTACAGATTGTAGAGCATTTATAGAAGATGAGAGTAACATTTACAGCAAACCAGCAAAATGTAACTACAATCCATACACAGCAACCTGGGAAGATAAAAATATAACCCATAATATTTTACGCGGTAATTAAATGCCTATAACTTATTACATCCAACACGACAGTACAGATTGTGGGCCAACTTGTTTTCGCATTATTGCTGATTATTATGGTAAAGATTTTTCGATAGAATACTTGCGTGAGCAAAGCTACATTGGCAAAGACGGTGTAAGTTTATTAAATACAAAAATATTAGCAGAAAAATTAGGGTTTGAAACCATAAGTGTAAAATTAGATTTACAAACTATTATAGATGAACAACCAGTGCCTTGTATTTTACATTGGAATCAGAATCACTTTGTTGTTTTGTATAATATAAAGAAGCAATTATTCTCCAACAAGTATCATTTTTACTTAGCAGATCCGGCACACGGAAAAGCTGTATTAAATGAAGAACAATTTACAAACGCATGGATAAGTTCGCAAGATGAAAAAGGTGTTGCTTTATTACTTTCGCCCTCCAATAAATTTCACGAACAAGAAAATATTTTAAATAAAAACAAAGGTTTTTCATTTCTATGGCAATACATTCATCCGAATAAAAAACAACTATTTTCTCTTTTATTCTTTACATTTTTTGCAGGTTGCATTTCATTACTGTTCCCATTTATTACACAATATACTGTTGACAAAGGAATAAAAAATAAAGACATTTCATTTATTACATTACTCTTATTTGCACAATTATTTTTATTATTTGGTCAGGCATTCGCTAATCTTTTAAGAAATTTTATTTTATTAAAAGTAAACACCAATATTAGTATCAATATTATCTCAGATTTTCTAATAAAACTTACCAAACTACCCATTCGATTTTTCGATTCTAAATCAATCGGCGATATCAACCAACGCATTTTAGACCATGAAAGAATTGAACATTTCCTTACACACAATGCAATTACTACACTCTTTGGTATTTTCAATTTTATCATATTTTCAGTCATTCTTATCTACTACAATATTTTATTCTTTGTCATTTTTATAGCAGGTTCGATCATTAGCGTTAGTTGGGTTTGGCTATTTATGAGAAAAAGAAAATCAATAGATTACCAACGTTTTCAGGTGCAACAACAAAACTTAGATTCAGTATTAGAAATTATTTCCGGCATGTCTGAAATAAAATTAAATAATGCAGAACAAACAAAAATAAATGAATGGGCAACAGTACAAACTAAATTATATGAAATAAATTTTAAAGGATTAAAGATTGAACAAGGACAAGAAATCGGTTCATTTGCCATAACTCAAATGAAAAACGTATTGCTAACTTTTTTAGTTGCAAAACAAGTTATTCACGACCAAATTACATTGGGTGTAATGATGAGTATTTCTTATATCATTGGACAAATGAATAGCCCATTAGAACAATTAATTTCATTTTTTAAACAGGGGCAGGATGCACAAATCTCTTTAGACAGAATGAGTGAAATACACAATTATAAAAATGAAGAAATAGAAAATCAAACGACACTAATTAATAAAAATAGTGACATAATTTTAGACAATATCTCATTTCAATATGAAGGTGAATATTCACCATATATCTTAAAAGATTTTTCTTTAATGATTCCCAATGGAAAAGTAACAGCAATTGTTGGCGCAAGTGGAAGTGGTAAATCAACATTATTGAAATTGCTTTTGAAATTTTATGATGTAACCAAAGGAAATATAATAATTGGCAATCAAAATATTAATACTATCAATCCAAACCTTTGGCGTGAAAAATGTGGTGTAGTCATGCAAGACGGCTTCATTTTCTCAGATACTATTGAACGCAATATTACCATTTCTGATAAAGAAATAAATAAGGAGAGATTAATAAATGCTTGCAGAATGGCTAATATTTTTGAGTTTATTCAAACCTTGCCTTTGGGTTTTAATACAAAAATAGGCGGAAATGGTTTAGGCGTAAGCATCGGTCAAAAACAACGCATATTGATTGCTCGTGCTATTTACAAAAATCCTGAGTTTTTGTTTTTTGATGAAGCCACTTCTGCATTAGATGCAAAAAACGAAAAAGAAATTACAGACAACTTAGAACAATTTTTCAAAAATAAAACGGTAGTAATTGTAGCACATCGATTAAGCACTGTAAAAAATGCTGATCAGATTATAGTATTAGATGGCGGAGAAATTGTAGAGACAGGCACACATGAACAATTGGTCAAAAACAAAGCACATTATTTTAATTTAGTTAGCAACCAGTTAGAATTAGGAAACTAATAACCTGAGTTCGGGTTAAGAAAAATAAGCTGATAAAATAGTTGATTTCTCATTTTTTCCTCCACATTAATAAGGTGGAGGAATTAAAAGGAGGCGGTTCTACATAAAAAATCAACTATTTTTTATTGAAACGCTTATCCCTGACTCGTGTTAATAAATCAAGCTCCCAATACTTGCTTCGAAAATGCCAGCAACTTCTCTTCTTGCCATCTTCCGGCCATAAATTGTATGCCGATGGGTAAGCCATTGGCTGTTTGGTGTAGTGGCAAAGAAATGGCAGGTATGCCGGCTATATTGGCTTGTACCGTAAAGATATCTCCCAAAAAGGAAGCTATAGGGTCAGATACTTCACCGATTTTATAGGCAGGTGTTGGTGCTACCGGCGACAAGATAAAATCAAATTCTTCCAGCGTTTTGTAGGTTTCTTCCGCAACAATGCTGCGCACTTTTTGTGCCTTGGAATAGTAAGCATCGTAATAGCCTGCACTCAATACAAAGGTGCCGCTCATAATGCGGCGCTGCACTTCTTTTCCAAAGCCTTGCGAGCGGCTTAGTTTATAAGTTTCTTCTAAAGAGCTCGCCTCTTTGGCATGGTAGCCATATTTTACCCCATCAAAACGAGATAAATTGGACGATGCCTCCGCGGTAGTGAGTACATAATAAGCCGGCACAATATAGTCTAATTCCGGAAACTCGATGGCGGTTATTGTATGTCCTGCAGCTTTCAATTGTTCTATCGTTTCCAGACAAGCATTCCGTACTTCTGTATCTATACTATTATGTTCAACAGCATTTTTATAATAGGCTATCTGGTACGTCGTTTTGGTTTCAATAAGTTTGGAATACTCGGGTACTGGCTTATCAGCGCAGGTAGCATCATATTCATCAGATCCGCTAATGACCTCCAACAACAAAGCCGCATCTTCTACTGTATTTGTCAGCGGGCCAATTTGATCAAAAGAAGAACCATAAGCAATTAAGCCATAACGTGAAACACGACCATAGGTAGGTTTTAGACCAATAACACCACAAAAACTTGCAGGCTGCCGGACAGAGCCTCCCGTGTCAGAGCCTAAAGCCGCAAAGCATAAGTCGGCTGCAACTGCAGCGGCTGACCCACCGGATGACCCACCGGAAACCCGGGTAGTATCATGCGGATTCTTAACAGCACCAAAAAAAGAATTCTCATTGCTGCCCCCCATGGCAAACTCATCGCAGTTGGTTCTGCCTATGATGATGGCATCTTCTATTAGCAAACGCTCAATGACA
>CAZPBT010000030.1:14470-19636 GCA_964584555.1 uncultured Chitinophagales bacterium | reverse complement strand
GATGCCAATCTATTGCCTTACGGAATGGTTTATGTTCCTTCAGGTGTTTTTCATGCAGGTCCGTCTGATCAGGATGTGAACTATGCATTTAACTCCAAATTAAAACAAATGTCTATCGTAGGTTTCTACATGGACGAAACAGAAATCACGAACAACGAGTATCGTCAATTTGTGAATTATGTACGCGACTCAATTGCACATCAGCTTTTAGGTGGAGACCATTTAACCGAAGGCGAGAACGGAAAGCAAGCCATCAATTGGGAAATGCCTATTGACATGAACTGGGAAACCGGCGGTAGTGCAACAGAAGAAGGCTCACAATTAGAGTCTATGTTTTATTCTGAAGCAGATCAGTTAGGTGGACGTAAAGAAATGGATCCTCGTAAATTAATTTACGAATACACATGGTTCAAATGGAAAGAATATGCTAAAGAGCATCCATTATTGGACAAAAATGCAAAAGCACGTTCTGAGTATATGGAAAGAAAGAAAATTCCAATCTATCCTGATGAATTGGTTTGGATTAGAGACTTTGCATACTCTTACAATGAACCGATGACCAGAGCATACTTTACCCACCCGGCTTATGATGATTATCCTGTTGTAGGAGTTACATGGGATCAGTGTAATGCATTTTGTGCTTGGAGAACTATTCTTTGGAATAATGTACGTTTAGATAAAGGCGAAGCCAGAATTGATGAATTCCGTTTACCTACAGAATATGAGTGGGAATATGCTGCTCGCGGAGGAAGAAACATCTCTCCATACCCTTGGGGCGGTCCATATATCAGAAACACTAAAGGTTGCTTATTAGCCAACTTCAAACCAGGCAGAGGCAACTATCCTGAAGATGGAGGTTTTTATACCGTAAATGCAAAATCATACTGGCCTAATGATTATGGCTTGTATAATATGGCCGGCAATGCAGCAGAGTGGACTTCTACAGCTTATGAAGATGATGCGGTTGCATTTATCCATGATAAACAACCGGATTTCCGTTATGATGCTAAAGAAGATGAACCTAATGTAATGAAAAGAAAAGTAATCCGCGGAGGATCTTGGAAAGATATTGCATATTTCTTGCAATGTGGCACTAAGTCTTATGAGTATCAGGATTCTGCAAAATCTTATATTGGCTTCCGTTGCTTATTGCCTTACATGGGTCGTTCTATGAATGATTTCGGTAAATAATAAAAAAGATTTTTTTACGTTTAACAATAGAGTGTAAATTTTTAACTAACCAAATAAAAACAACTTCTTATGGCAAATTTCTTTAAAACCAAAACAGGTAAAAATGCGAAAAACATGCTGTTTGGTATTGGTGCTGCAGTAGTAATTTTCGGCGCTTGGGCAAAAATTCTTCATAAACCTTATGCAAACCTTATGCTTACAATAGGTTTATGGACTGAAGCAGTAATTTTCTTGGTATCAGCATTTATTCCACCAGAGCCGGATTATTATTGGGAAAAAATCTATCCGGGTTTGGATGTATATGACGAAAATTTCGAAAAAGAATCTGACAAACACGGACACGAAGTAATATCTGCACATTTAGCAGGAGGTGGTGCAAGCCTTTCAGGTCAAATGGATAAAATGCTTGAGGCTGCAAAAATCGACCAAAATTTGGTTAGCCGTTTCGGTGATAATTTAAAACATTTTGCTGAAAATGTAGGTAAAATGGGAAATATGACTGATGCTACAGTTGCATCTAATGAATTTGCAAATTCAGCAAAAGCTGCAGCTTCTTCATTAAACGGAGTTAAAGATTCATTTACTTCTGCTGCTGACGGAATGAGTAAATTAGCATCTGCTTCCGGTGATGCTGCTCAATATCATTCTCAAGTGCAAAGTGCTACAAAGAATTTAGCTGCTTTAAATGCTGTATATGAAATGGAGTTGCAAGACACAAATAACCACTTGAAAACAATGAACAAATTTATCGGTAATCTTGGTTCTGCAATGACAAACCTTGAGGCTTCTTTGGCAGACACAGATAAATTTAAAACACAAATGAGTGGTTTAGCTACAAACTTAGAGAGATTAAACAGTATTTATGGAAATATGTTGAGCGCTATGCGTTCTTAATCTTCTGCGAGAGAAATTATTTTTCACCTTAAAAAAATTGTAAAAAATGGCAATTCCTAAGGAAAACAGGCAGCAGATGATTAATATGATGTACTTGGTGTTAACAGCACTCTTGGCATTAAACGTATCTGCTGAAATTATAAATGCATTTAAAACCATTAATAAGAGTTTGGAAAACTCAAAAAAATCTGCAGATGTAAATTTGCAGTCTACTTTTAATGCGTTTGATGCGAAAAAAGCTAAGGAACCGGGTAATGCCAGTATTGGCAAATACCTTGACTTAGCAAATCAGTCAAAATCTACTTTTGAAGGCTTATTAGGTTATATCTCTAAATTAAAAGGAGAAGTAGTTCAACAAGCTGGTGGTGCAGACCCAGAAGATCCAAATGGTATCTTGATGCGTAAGGATGATATGGATGTATCTACCAGATATTTAGTTGAAGGCGAAAATGGAAAAGGTAACGGTGAAGGATATAATTTGAAAAAACAAATTGATCAGACACTGGCTTCAGTAATGAATTTAGTAGATGCTACAGATAAGGATCAGGTAAAATCATTGATTTCTTTGACAACAAACCCTGCAAAGGCAGGCGGAGACTGGGTAAAAGAACAGTTTTATCAAATGCCGGCTATCGCATCTTATGCGATGCTGACAAAATTGGAAAATGATGTTAAAAATACACAAGGTACTTTAACAGGATATTTCTTCTCTAAAATCGGTAGAGCACAAGAGTTAACAAATGACCAGATCGTATTTGATAAATTCTCTGCTTCTTTAAGTTCTCCTTCTTCTTATATACTACAAGGAGAAACTTTTCAGGCTGATGTATCTTTAGCTGCAACTTCTTCAAAAGCGGCAGGTACTGTTACAGTAAATGTAAACGGACAAAATGTTCCGGTAGATGCTAATGGTGTTGCGCACTATAAATCAACTCCGGGAGTTGGTGAGCATCCAATTACAGGTAGTATATCTGTAAAAAATGACAGAACCGGACAAGTTACCAGCTATAAATTACCTGATTATAAATTAACAGTGGCTGCACCTTTTGCTACCGTTTCACCTACTAAGATGAATGTATTTTATATTGGAGTTGATAATCCTGTAGAGGTTTCAGCAGCAGGTACTGCTGCAAAAGACTTATCAGTTTCTATGAGTAACGGTACTATAACCGGAGGCGGTGGTAAATACACAGTACGTGTATCTAATCCGGGTGAGGCTAATGTAAATGTTTCCGGTAAAGGAAAACCATTCGGTTCTTTCAAATTCCGCGTGAAACCTATTCCGGATCCTGCACCAAAATTATCAGCACGTAAAAGTGGACCATTCCCAGCGGGTGAGTTTAAAGCACAACAAGGACCTTATGCAGAGTTAGAAAATTTTGACTTTGATGCAAGATTTAATATCACTTCTTTCTCTTTATTCTATCAGCCTAAAGGTGGGGATCCTGCTCAAATGAGTACATCGGGAACAGTATTTAGTGCACCAATGAAAGCATTAATAGCTAAAGCAAAACCGGGGGATATTTATTATATCGAAGATATTAAAGCTGTTGGTCCGGATGGTCGTTCAAGACCATTACCTGCATTAGCATTTAAAATAAGATAACAACAAGAATTTTTGTATCATGAATATGCAATTTAAAAAACTCTCTGTCATCCTGTTAATACTGTCAGTATTAGTGAGTTCATCAGCATTGGCTCAGAAAAAGTCAACGAAAAAGAAATCAACTAAAAAAACAAGTCAAACTACAGGAACGACGGATACAGAAGCACAAGATAACACCGCTCCGGCAGTTGTTGAAGCTCCGGCTCCGCCACCACCACCGCCACCACCCGATACAACGGCAGGATATAATATAGCTGCTATTAATACGGAAGTGCAAAAATTGCCATGGGTTCAGGAGATTACCGGTAAAAGAGTGGCTATGCCATTTGAGCCTATACGCGAAGCCGATGTGTTTTGGTGGAAAACAGTTTGGCGTGTAATTGACACCAGAGAAAAATTAAACTTGCATTTCCGCTGGCCTAAAGCGCCATTTATTCAGATACTATTAAATTCAATTAAAGAAGGAAAAGTACCTGTTTATTCAGGAGTAGATGACGATTTTGCCACACCTGTTGATCCAAAAGATGCTTTAAAAGTATCCGGAGGCGGAACAGATTCTGTGATGGTAATGAATCCCGTTACAGGTCTGCAAGAGTTGCAAGTAATTACCAAAGAAGTTGACTGGAATAACGTGAAAAAATTCCGTGTAAAAGAAATTTGGTATTTCAATAAACAAACCTCCACAATGGAAGTGCGTATTTTAGGAATTTGTCCTTTAATGGATAACTACACAGTTGACCCGTTAACAGGCGATGAAGTATTCCGTGGAGAAATTCCTTTGTTTTATGCATATTTCCCAAGCTTAAGACCAATATTGGTAAACTCTGAAGCGTTTAACCCATTCCCTGACGGTAACCGTTTAAATTGGGATCAGGTATTTGCTTTGCGTTTGTTCAGCAGTTATATCTTTAAGGTAGATAATGTTCAGGACAGACGTATTAAAGATTACAAAAGCGGTATTGATATTCTTTATGAATCAGAAGCTAAAAAACAAGATTTGTTCAATTTTGAACATGACTTGTGGGAGTATTAATCTCTTATAGAATTTATAAAAAAGGCAGGATTTAATCTCCTGCCTTTTTTTTATAGCTTGTACTTCTATGACTAGTTTATAAATGTTCACTATAAGGATCAATAAATGTTGATTTTATTCTTCTCGGCTATATATTGGCGCTTCCGAAAATCCGCAGATTGGTAGATTTTATCAATGCTAAAATCAGATTGCAATAAAGCCTGGCTAGTTTTTGGTTTTACTTCTTTTGCTGTGACTTTCATGCAAACTAGTAGCTGTTAATTTTACAACTTAGCTGTATAATCTTAATTCATTGTCGTTATTAGTCAATTATTTTGAGATCTTCAACATTGAATCTTACTTGGCGTAACGACATTGAATCTTAATCGTAAAATACAAAACCAGATGTATAGTTTGCACATGGTAAATCAGAATAAATACTTGAAATGAGCCATGTATAGGT
>CAZPBT010000030.1:0-14370 GCA_964584555.1 uncultured Chitinophagales bacterium | reverse complement strand
TATAGTTTGCACATGGTAAATCAGAATAAATACTTGAAATGAGCCATGTATAGGTTGTGATTTGTTATGTTACGACCATAAGATAAACTTATCATAGCAGTTTATGTTGTTTATTTAAAGTATAAGCTTAGTTATGTTTTGTCGATAGCTATAACTGCAAAATTTAGTTGTTTAACGCAACTTCATCCATTAGAAAATCCTAATTTCATATTGAGAAAAGTAATGGGATAAAATTGTAGAATGTTCTTAAATTTAGAGTTACTATTAAGATGCAGAGGTATTCAATAAGAATTATCGGATGGGTTATCTTAAACACAGGTTACCCATAAGATACTATTAACCTGAGTTCGGGTTAAGAAAAATAAGCTGATAAAAAAGTTGATTTCTCATTTTTTTCCTCCACATTAACAAGGTGGAGGAATTAAAAGAGGTGGTTCTATATAAAAAATCAACTATTTTATGATTGAAACGCTTATACCGAACTCAGGTTATTAAATTTTTAGAGTAACAAAATCATCCTGCCTCACACTATACAAATGTCTTAACTCAAAACATTATTTAGTCCTGAAATAGAATTCACCTACGATGGATGAACTGTACCAAGGTAACTGCCCGGGTTGGTTTTTCTTTACTTCAGCAGCAACTCCTTTTAATACTTGTTCAATAGAGAGTCCTGATTTTTTAAGTTGGTTTAAAAATGCTGTGGTATAAGGCGAATTATAACCATCCCCATCAGAAGCTACATTGCCGGGATTAGTAGAAAACGAAATTATTGTTCCTTCCGGAGCATTCATGCCGGTTAGCCCATTTCCATTTGATGTAGAACGATTCCAGCTGCGTTCAAAAGGGTTATTTCGACAGGCATCAAGTGCAATTATATTTATTGGGTTTTTAGCAGCTTCCATTTTTGCTAATATCTTGCCTACATTCAGGCATTCATATTGTAAATCTTCTTCTACGCCAATTTCAGCATCAATTGGTATGATATAATTTTCTCCTTTTGACTGAATACCATGTCCGGCATAGTACACCATACCGGTAGCATTCTTATTGGATGACAGCATTTGACCAAATTTATTTACCGCCTCATTCATTTGTTTTTTATTACCATTAATTACTGTTGTAACTGTAAACCCGCAATTTTTCAAAGCTTTTGACATTTCTTCTGCATCATGTACAGGATTAGGCAGCGTTCCGGATGATACATAATTTCCATTACCAATTACTAAGGCAACACGCGGGTTATTGTCGGATGTTGAACTTTCTGGCAACATTAAACTGTTCAGATAGGTCTGTGTACTTGAGCCGGAGTTTGTATTGGTGTATTTTGTAGTTGATTCACTTATTGAACCCAGCACAGTAACATAACCCATATTCATGAAAATATTGTCTGCATTGTAAAATGATACTTTGTAAGTGCCTGCACTTTTAAAAGTATAATTGCCTACACATACTTTTTGAGAAGCTGTAGTGTATAATGTAATAGTTTCAATAAAATCTTCCTGATTGTCTGTACCTATGGTATAAACATCCATATAGACTTTTGTCGTTTTTATTGCTTTTGCATCTTTGTAAACTACAGCAATACTTTTCTTGCCACCTGATAAAAAGAATGTCGTATTGCTATTTGACATTTTTCCATTGACATCTGAATTGTCTGCAAAACTTACGGTTGAATTTTCATAATACCAGGTGTCCACTTTGTCCTTAGTACTAGTAGTGGAAGATGTGGAAGAACTGGATGTTTTATAGTTCATCTTTACAAAAGTGGTCGCAAGATATTCGCCATTGCTATATGCACTGAGTTTGTAATCACCGCCTTCTTTAAATTTGTAATCATAAACAGACCAATCTTTACTATCACTGGTTTCAAAAGTTTTTGTGTCATAGATTGCATATTCGCCTTTAGCATTTTTCTTATCGATAAACAGCGAGACAGAGTTTGTTATAGGCTCTCCATTGTCGAATAGGATATAGACATACCCTTTGTCGGCAGTAATATCCCATTCATTACCTTTGCCTACAGGCTTTCCATAATCATCATAAGATTCGCAGGTTACAATAGTTTTTTCTGTTTTTTCTTTTTCTCCATCAGCCAGCTTAATAGTGGCATAAGTTACGGCTTCTTCGCCGTTAGAACTTACAGCTGAAATTTTATAATTTCCCGTTTCCGTAAATTTAAAATCATAAGCCGACCATGATTTGTTTTTGTTGATATCAAATGTTTTCGTTTCAAATGGCACATATTTTCCATTTTCATTCTTTTTATCTACATAAAGCCATAGGGTGTTTTTTATGTTTTTACCGTTGTTATTGTAAAGAATATAGACAAACCCTCCAACGCTTTTGATATTCCAAGTAGAATAAATGCCGGTGGCTTTGCCATAATCATTATAGCTCTCACATAAAACGATGCTTTTGCCGGATGAAGAGCTTGAATTGTCAGATAATTGAAGGCTCTCATAAATAGAGCTGCTATTGTCATCATTGTCAGTGGTGCTATATGAATTTTTGTAGTTAATATCAGCATATACCGATGCCAGCGTAGAACCAGTGGGTGTAACTGCTGATAATTTATATTTTCCGCTTTCGGTAAATTTGAAATCAAACATAGCCCATTTCTTGTTTTCGCCCAAACTCAGATTTTCAGTAGCATAAGCAACGTATTTGCTGCTGCTGTTAAGTTTGTCTACATAAAGCAATAGGTTTTCCGTAATTTTTGAACTTCCGTTTCTATAAACAACATATACATTGCCTCCCGTGCTTTTGTCAATGTCCCATGAAGCACCAACACCGCTTGGTGTGCCATCACTGGAATTATAGGTTTCACATAATACAATACTTTTGCTGTTTTGGGCAAAGGTAGTCTGAGCACCCGAAAACCATGTTGCTAATGCTAGTAACGTAAACAGTAAATTCTTCATAGTGATAATTTTTAATGCTAAAATATACAGAATTTTTTTAATGCGCCATACGTGAATTACGGTATTTTATCAATAATGCCATATTTTGCTTGTGGATAAGATGCTTATGTAAACGCATATTGTACAAGGCTTATATTGTATTTTTGTTTTTTTAAGGAGAAATAATTTCGTCTGCAATAATGATAAAAAATTCTTTTTTTATTTTTCTTTTGAAATGAAAAAAGCAGGGTAAAAGCACGCTAAAAGCAATGTCAAAAAAACAAGATAAAGAAACGCCATTGATGGGGCAGTATAACCGCATCAAACAAAAATACCCGGATGCGATATTGCTTTTTCGAGTTGGCGATTTTTACGAAACATTTGGGGCAGATGCAGTTAAAGCCGCAGAAGTATTAGGTATCGTTTTAACTAAGCGAGCAAACGGTTCGCAAGCAGATTTGGAGCTGGCAGGTTTTCCGTATCATGCGGTTGATACCTATTTGCCCAAACTGGTAAAAGCCGGATACCGCGTAGCCATATGTGAACAGCTGGAAGACCCCAAGATGACGAAAACCATTGTGAAGCGTGGAGTAACTGAATTAATCACACCGGGAGTTGCTATCAATGATAAAATATTAGATCATAAGTCCAATAATTTTTTAGCATCTGTTTTTTTTAAAGATGAAAATTGCGGCATTGCTTTTCTGGATATTTCTACAGGAGAATTTTTAGTGGCAGAAGGGAATGAAGCCTATTTAGATAAACTATTCCAAAGCTTTTCTCCTACAGAAGTGATATTTCCCAAATACCAGCAAAAGCGTTTTGCAGGTTTATATGCCAATAAGTATTATACCTATGCCATTGATGACTGGGCTTATCAGGATAATTATTTAGAACAAAAATTGCTCACGCATTTTCAGGTGCAAACATTAAAAGGTTTTGGAGTAGATGAAATACATGCAGGAATCTTAGCCGCAGGAGCATGTCTGCATTATCTCGCAGAAGCAGAACATAAAAACGTACAACATATCACCTCGATTGCGCGTATTCAAAATGAAAACTATGTCTGGATAGACCGTTTTACCGCACGCAATTTAGAGCTGATATCTTCTTTGCATGAAAAAGGTGTACCGCTTATTCAAATATTAGATAAGACGATTTCGCCTATGGGTGCACGCTTGCTGAAGCGTTGGATAGTTTTGCCATTAAAAGACATAACCCTGATAAATGAACGATTAGATGCTGTAGAATATTTGATACGAGAACAAGATAAATTGCACGAGCTGCAAGATTATATTAAACAAATCGGCGATTTAGAGCGTTTGATTTCTAAAGTGCCCTTGGGTAAAATTAACCCGAGGGAAGTCATCCAATTGCAACGGGCATTAACGGCAATTGAGCCAATAAAAGAAATTTGCCAAAACTCACAAAATAACGGTTTGCGCAAAATAGGCGAACAATTGCAGCCCTGCAGTTTTATAAAAGATAAAATACAGCAAACTATCGTAGAAGATGCACCTGCGGTATTACAGAAAGGAAATGTCATCAAGCATGGCGTAAATAACGAGTTGGATGAACTGCGTAAACTGTCATCAAGTGGAAAAAATTATCTGTTGGAAATTCAGACTCGTGAAGCAGACCGCACGCAAATCCCAAGTCTGAAAATCGGTTTTAATAATGTATTCGGTTATTATCTGGAGGTACGCAATACGCACAAAGATAAAGTACCCAATGATTGGATACGCAAGCAAACGCTAACCGGAGCTGAGCGCTATATCACGCCGGAACTGAAAGAATATGAAGAAAAAATTTTAGGTGCGGAAGAGAAAATCCAAGCTTTGGAGGTTCAGCTTTTCGAAAACCTGATTAAAGAACTGATGGACTATATTCAGCCGGTGCAACGGAATGCACAGCTGATTGCGCGCTTAGACTGCCTGCAATCGTTTGCAGTGGTGGCTTTGAAAAATAATTACAGACGACCATTTTTTACCGATGATACTGCTTTGCGTATAGAAGAAGGCAGGCATCCGGTGATAGAGCAACAACTGCCTTTGGGCGAACAATATATTCCGAATGATGTCTATTTGAATCCGGAAGACCAACAAATTATCATCATCACCGGACCGAATATGTCGGGAAAATCTGCCATATTGCGGCAAACGGCATTGATTACACTAATGGCACAAATAGGCAGTTTTGTGCCGGCAAAGAAAGCCGAATTAGGCATCGTAGATAAAATATTTACACGTGTTGGTGCCAGCGATAATTTGAGTTTGGGAGAGTCCACGTTCATGGTGGAAATGATAGAAACCGCCAGTATCGTCAATAATATTTCAGACAGAAGTTTAGTTTTGCTCGATGAAATAGGACGCGGTACATCCACGTATGACGGTGTTTCTATTGCCTGGGCTTTGGTAGAATTTTTGCATACCAATAAGACGGCACATCCGAAGGTGATGTTTGCCACACACTATCACGAGTTGAATGAACTGGCAGAAAAATTTAATCGCATCCGCAATTATAATGTGAGTGTAAAAGAAGCCGGAAATAAAGTGATATTTCTGCGTAAATTAATCGAAGGGGGCAGTGCGCACAGTTTTGGTATTCATGTGGCAAAAATGGCGGGCATGCCCAATGAAGTCATACAACGTGCCAACGAAATTTTATACGAACTGGAAAGCAACCGAAATTTAGCAACCGACATTCAGTCAACTTTAAAACACATCCCGGCAAAACAAGACTTTCAATTGAATATGTTTGCCATGGACGACCCGCGCCTGTTAAAACTCAAAGAAGTATTGGAGAAAGTAGATATCAATACTTTAACTCCTGTAGAAGCCCTGATGAAATTAGATGAGCTGAGGAAGTTATTATAGCTATTTTACTGCACTTCTTCTACTCGATCTACCATATATTCAGTTTCGCCGCGCCAAGGAAGTTTGCCCAAATATTGTATATAATGCAATCTGACTTCTTTGCCTTCCATTTCCATTAAATCATCAGCAACGGTTTTGTCTTTTACGGAAAATGTCCAGATATTATTCACAATGGTATTGCCCGGCATAGGATTGACACCTCCTAAGTTCATTTCGCCTTCGTAAGTTTTAAAAATATAGCCTTTTTCTGAGAACTTAATTAATGCACCAGCTCGATTACCTTTGCTGTATGGAAAGCTGAAGTATGCCCAGATTCCTAAAAAAAGAACTAGCATAAACAAGCCCAAAAAGAGCAAGAATTTTCTGAAGAATCGCTTTACTGCTGATGGTTTCTTTTTTACGTCTAATGCCGGATTAGTCTGATTCTGATTGGAAGGTGTATTGTTGCTGATATCTGCCATGTCAAATTTTTTTACTAAATTAACTCAATTTATACAACTCAACAATTTTTATGGCAAAAAGTTCCACACATGAGTTTAGAGAAACATACCGTAATACAATAATCGGTAAAAAGTATAACGGTAAACTCCATTTCTGGGGAATCACTTTATTTTGTATTGTAGTTGTATCATTTGCTGTTTCCCGGATCCAATCACCCAACTGGAAAGAAATTTTAGTAATACCTGTTTCTTTTATTTTGGTCAATGCCGCTGAATATTTTGGACACAAAGGGCCAATGCATCATCTGAATAAAAGATTGGCAGTTGTTTTTAAAAGACATACCCTGCAGCATCATGAATTTTTCACGTATGACGACATGTATTTTGATAGTCAGAATGATGCCAAAGCTGTTTTGTTTCCTCCGATATTATTGTTGTTTTTCTTTTTCTTTTTTGCCGTTCCTTGTTGGTTATTATTTTATTTATTTTGGTCGGCAAATGCCGGATATTTTTTTATTGCCACCGTGTTTGTATATTATTTAAATTACGAATGGCTGCATTATACCTACCATCTTCCTCCTGAGCATTATATTTCCAAATTGCCTTTTATAAAAATATTGCGAAGATTACATCATGTACATCACGAAAAAACTTTGATGACGAAATATAATTTTAATATCACTTATCCTATCTTCGACTGGCTGTTGGGTACATATAAAAAGAATATTCAGTAGGACTTTTTATTAAATCGAAAAAAGAAAAAAATGAAGTAGCGTATTTAGAAAGTTTATGCGTAATAGTAATATTGTGAGATAAAATATAAAAAATAATATGCCAAAATTACAACTAGCCACTGCAGTAGGAATTATTTTATTCTGGATGGCCTTCTTTACTATCGGGTTTGAAAGCCCTGCCTATCCATCATATTACACAAAATTTGAGCATAGTTTCCCTTTACCCGATGCATTTTTTGTCGCTAATGCTCATACTCGCTTATTTAAAAAGAAATACGATTGAGTGGAAAAAATATACCCTTATTGCCTCCGGTGCAATGGTGTTTTTAGGCTTGTGTGATTTTAGTTTCAATGCACTGAATGGTATGTATCAAATCAGCATCACAGACACGCTGATGAATGCATTCATAAATATTTGGTGCATCAGTTTCGGGTTATATCAGTTGGTGAAAGTGAAATTGGATTAAAAATACTGCAGCTTTTCATCCTGATTTTTACTCGGTATTTTTACATTTTTCATAAAATATACATACGTTTTTTACGTTATACTAAGAAAGTAAAAATTATATTTTAGCAATTTTTACCTTATATTTGACTACGCTCTGATTTGAACATGAAAAAATATAATCCGAATTATTTACTTGTATTCCTGTTTGGCATTTCGTGCTTGTCTGTGTTTTTTAGCTCTTGTAAAAAAGATAAACTAAATACTACTTCAGGATTGCAATTTTCAAATGATACGCTCACCTTTGATACCTTGTTTACCACTTTGGGTTCAACCACTCGCTTTTTTACCATAAGAAACAATGAAAACAAAGCAGTCAGAATTTCAAATATTCATTTGGGCGGAGGTGCTGTTTCTCGCTATAGAATAAATGTAGATGGTGATGCAGGCACTTCTTTCACAGATATCGAGATTCCGGCGAAGGACAGCTTGTATGTTTTTGTAGAAGTAACAATTGATCCCAATGACCAGACACTTCCTTATTTGGTCATAGATTCTGTTCAATTTCAAACCAATGGCAATAACCAGCATGTCATCTTGCAGGCTTTTGGTCAGAATGCGCATTTCTTTTATGCTGATTCTATCACTTCAAATACGGTATGGAACAACGATTTGCCTTATGTTATTCTGAATTATTTGCAGATTAATCCAGACGCTCAATTGTGTATTAATGGCGGATGTAAAGTGTTTTTCGGTGCAGGTGCTGCCATGATAGTAGAAGGTGATTTGAAAATTAACGGCACAGATACCAATAATACCGTGTTGTTCAGAGGTGTGCGACTGGATGAAGATGTTGCTGGCAGACCTTACGATGATTTTCCCGGACAATATGCAGGGCTCTTCTTCTTAAGAAACAGTACAGGCAATATCAATTATCTGGAAATGCGCAATGCAGCTTATGGCATCAATGTGGGGAATATTAAAACTACGGATGATCCAACCGTAAATTTACAAACTCTATTAGACATGAAGTGGTCGAATGCTCCGTATGTGGTAATCAAAAACAGCAAAATATATAATCAGGCATACTATGGAATATTTGGCTTTTTGGGGAGAATTAAGGCTGAAAATCTATTAGTTTACAATTGCGGTACAAATGCCGTTGGATTATATTGTGGCGGTGAGTATGACTTTACCAATTGCACCATTTACACCAGAGGAAGTGCATATATTTCTCATACTAAAGAACCTTTGTTTTATATCAATGATTACTTTACTTACAGCACTAGTTCGCCGTCTATTTTAGCAGACTCTGCACGAGCTTATTTCAATAACTGCATCTTATACGGAATGCTCGAAGAAGAAATTGTAGATGATAAATCGACAAACAATACACATGCATTTGATTTGGTTTTTAATAATTGCATATTGAAAACTAAAAAAACACTCGGTCTGCCCTATTTCAATGCTTGTAAAACAGATGATCCGCAATTTAAAGATGTTTATAAAAACGATTACCATTTAAAAAGCGGTTCTCCTTGTATTGATTTTAGTACAACTCCTTTTACACTGCTGGATATAGATGGTTTTCCGATTACAGGAGTTCGCAGAGATTGCGGTGCCTATGAGTACAGATAATAAACGCCGAACGATTTAGCATAGCCATCTTGAATTTTATTTTATTAACCGAGTTCGGTTAACTAAAATAAGACGAAAAAAATTGTTGATTAGTCATTTATCCTCCAACTTAACAATGAATGGTTTCTGATAATAATATCAACTAATTTTATCCCGAACTCAGGTTATTAAGTACATTTGTGAAATTTTTTTAAACAAATGCATAATGTACTGCCGTTTTTTTTAGCCATGTTAGCTGTTATCGTTTTGCTTAATATGTGGGCTAAAAAATTAAAAATTGCCTATCCCATTTTGCTCGTAATCGCAGGTTTGCTTATCAGTTTTATTCCGGGCTTGCCTATGATTAAAATCAATCCGGAACTTATTTTTTTTCTGTTTCTTCCTCCTTTATTATTTGAAGCAGCATGGACGGCATCATTTAAAGAAATGAAAAAATGGTATCGTATCATCTTCAGCTTTGCATTTTTAGTTGTGTTTTTTACCGCTTTTACCGTGGCTGTCGTAACCAATCATGTCATACCGGGTTTTAGTATTGCACTCGGTTTTTTATTAGGGGGTATCGTATCTCCGCCTGATGCTGTAAGTACTGCCGCTATTACTAAATTCGTTAAAATTCCAAAAGCAACATCTGCAATCTTAGAAGGAGAAAGTTTGCTGAATGATGCATCGTCTTTGATTATATTTCGTTTTGCATTAGTTGCGGTAGGTACCGGACAGTTTATTTGGCAGGAGGCATCACTAAGTTTCTTATGGATGTTAATAGGTGGTGTCGGAGTCGGGTTGCTCACGGCTTGGTTATTTATTCAAGCGCATAAAAGACTGCCAACGGATGCCCCGTCAGATATAGTGCTTACTATAATTGAACCCTATCTCATGTATTGGCTGGCAGAACAGGTGCATAGCTCAGGTGTATTGGCTGTAGTAGCAGGAGGATTATTGCTATCTTCAAAAAGACTGACATTCCTAAATGCCACCAGCAGGATTCGGGGGTTAAGCGTATGGGAAAGTTTTGTTTTTATTCTCAATGGTATCGTGTTTTTAATTATTGGGTTAGGCTTGCCGGAAATTGTTGCCGGAATGCGATCAAACGGAACTCCATTAAGTATTGGAATCGGATATGGTGTATTGGTTACTCTTGTACTCATACTTGCACGTATGATCAGTTCGTATGCTGCTATGTTGGCCACACGTATTTTTAGACCTGAAATGTTTAAGCATTTCTTAAATAATAAGATTAAGTGGTGGTTCCCCATGGTATTGGGTTGGACAGGCATGCGGGGTGTAGTTTCGCTTGCTGCGGCTTTATCGATACCGGTTACACTTGCAGACGGAACTGCTTTTCCATATAGAAATCTGATTCTTTTTATCACATTCGTTGCCATATTACTCACCTTGATAGTGCAGGGGCTTACGCTGCCTTATATTATCAGGCGCACTCGTGTATTTGATCTTTTTTTTGAAGAAGAACACGAAGATGAAACACGAAAAAAAATGAAGCAAGGATTGAAAAAACATGTTTATTCCTATTTGAAAGAAAAACATGAAAATGACCAAATAGCATTTGATGGTATGGAGCTGATATTGAAGCAATGGGAAGAACGGCTGAAGGCAGAAAATGAAACATGGATTACAGAGGATACGAAAAGAATATTTTTAGATGTATTGGAGTCGCAAAGAGTGTTTTTAACGGAGTTAAATAAAGACCCACACATAAGCGAAGAAATAATCAGACATCAGCTTTATCAGCTGGATTTGGAAGAAGAACGCTGGAGAGTAGTATAGCTATTTTATTCAATTTATAAATAATATTATTAATGAAAATAATTATTACAGGTGCAACAGGAATGGTAGGCGAAGGTGTGCTGCTGGTTTGTTTGGGAAATTCAGAAATAAGTGAAGTGTTGTCTGTCAGCAGAAAACCGATTGCACACCAACATCCTAAGCTCAAAGAACTAATCTTGTCTGATTTTTCTAAACTCAATGAACATAAAGAAGTGCTACAATACTATGATGCATGTTTCTTTTGTGCAGGAGTAAGTTCTGTTGGAGAAAATGAAGATTCGTTTACAAAGAAAACCTACGATTTTGTAGTTCCTTTTGCAAAAGATCTCTCACTCATTCAACCTGAAATGACATTCGTTTACGTATCGGGCAGCAGAACAGACAGCACGGAGCAAGGTAAGGTCATGTGGGCTAGGGTTAAGGGCAGAACAGAAAATGCATTGATGAAATTGCCTTTTAAGGCAGTATATAATTTCCGCCCGGGTTTTATGAAACCGGTTAAAGGTCAAAAAAATGTAAATGCGGTATACCGCTTTTTTGAACTCTTGTATCCGCTTTGGTTATTGCTTTTACCCAATTGGACCTGTACAATGAATGAGGTAGGATTAGCAATGATACACTGTGTCAGCAGGGGGTATAAAAAACAAATTTTAGAAGTAGCTGATATTAAAGAACAGGCTAAATAATTTTTCAAAAAGTTTAATAGATTTTTCAAAAAAAGATTCCATGAGAAAAGAACGTTTTGAAGCCATTTCAGATGCCGTATTAGCTATTATAGCTACCCTGATGGTATTGGAAATCAAGGTCGGAGATTTATCGGATACGAGTTTAATACAATTCGTATTTCAATTGTTAGTCTATGCTGTCAGTTTTGCCTATATCGCTATTTTATGGATCAATCATCACAATATGCTTCGGCATGTTGAAAAAGTAGACATGAAAATAGTGTGGGTAAATTTTTGGTTGTTGTTTTTTACATCACTTATTCCCTTGGCAACATCCACAATTAATGAAGAATTTTATAACTCAAGAAGTCACTTGTTTTTTGGGTCAGTGCTGACTGTCGTAGTCTTGTTTTACTCCATTTTAGAAGAGCTGGTTTATAAAATTACAAAACATAAATACAATGAAAGCAACAGAAAAATGAATTGGATATCGACGTTTGTTTTTGCCTTGAGTATACCACTTAGTTATCTCAGTATCTACATTTCATCTGCAATATTTATACTTATTCCGTTTTCTTACTTTTTATTGCCTAAAAAAGTAAATCAGTTTTAATCTTGTCATAGACAGGTTCATAAATAATTGAACTAAATCAATTTTCTTTTGTGAAAAAAAACTTAGCTTAGCATAGCTAAACAACATGAAACATGCAGAGCTTTCAAAGCCTTACTGTTAAAACAATTATTAATCTCGTACGGAGTAGTTTATTTGTTCATAAAACAGATGCACTAACGGTGAGAGTAGGTTTTGAACGAGTTGCTAACCTGATGAAATTTCCGCGTTTTGTTTCCAGAAAAGAAACCAAAATTGCGGGCATACCTTGCTGCTGGTTTACACCGGACGGGCACGGTAAGTCTAAAGTCATCGTTTATTTTCCGGGTGGTGGTTATGTCTGTGGCTCTTATAATACACACCGAGCACTTATTGCCCGCATCGCTCGTGCCGGGGGGTACAAAGTTTTAGCCGTAGATTATCGAAAAGCACCTGAAGATCCATATCCTGCAGCTACTGATGATGCACTTGCCGTATATAAACAGTTACTTCGAGATGGCTATGATAATATTGTGTTAATGGGTGATTCGGCAGGAGGAGGTTTGGTTTTGGCTTTATTACAAATCATCAGACAGCAAAAATTGAGAAATGCAATTGGTGCGGTATTGCTTTCTCCCTGGACAGATTTGACATTGAGTGGTGAAACGATGCAAACTAAGAAAGAAGTTGACCCTTTTATAAAACCCAATCTGGTAGAGATCTTTGCTAAAAGATACTACGTCAATAACAATCCTGAAAATCCGTTAATCTCTCCGCATTTTGCAGACGTCTCCGGTTTTCCTCCCACTTTGATTCACGTGGGTAGCCATGAAACTTTATTGGATGATTCGGTGCGTATGGCAAAAAAAATGAGTGAAGCAAAAGTTGAAGTTAAGCTGTCAGTCTATAAAGATATGATACATGTCTGGCATTTTTTAGGAGGTATTATGCCCGAAGCCAATCAGGCCATTCAAGAAATTGGTGAGTTTGTAAAATCAATAAAAGTAAAAAAAACGGTCAGTCATCAAGATGCTTTGGCAGTTTATTAATATAATTAGTTGTGTGTTTTAAACCACATTGAAACATAGCATTTTTAAACATAAATAGCTATTTGGTAAAAATCAGTATGATAGTAAAGCAAAAACATAGTATCGCCTTTGGCGATTTCTATATTTTTCTACTCTTTCCTCAGTTTTTGTATAGCATACATTTTTAATTCTAAAAAAATCTATGCCTTTATGTGGTAAAAATTATAAATCAAACTGCACAAGAGGCTAATATACTTTGTTTAAAAAAAATAACTTACGTTTGCATCACTAATCTGCACGTTACATGAGAAGAGAATTGCGTATCGTATTTATGGGTACACCCGATTTTGCAGTAGCAAGCTTGGATGCTTTATTTCAAAATGGTTACAAGATAGTTGCTGTTGTTACAGCTCCCGATAAGCCTGCAGGCAGGGGCAATCTCCTGCATCAGTCTGCCGTGAAAAAATATGCTTTAGAAAAACAGATTCCTGTATTACAGCCTGAAAAACTGAGAGCCGAGGGGTTTCTAAACCAGCTCAGGGAATTACATGCAAACTTATTTGTTGTTGTAGCCTTTAGAATGTTGCCTGAAATTGTCTGGAGTATGCCCGAGTTGGGTACGTTTAATTTACATGCATCCTTATTGCCGCAATACCGCGGAGCTGCCCCTATAAACTGGGCCGTAATTAACGGGGAGATGGAGACAGGCGTTACCACCTTCTTTTTGCAACAGGAAATAGATACTGGGAATATTATTTTGCAGGAAAAGATAAAAATTGCGGATACTGATAATGCAGGTACGGTGCACGATAAACTGATGCAGCTGGGTGCAGATTTAGTTTTAAGAACAGTAAGAGCCATTGAAGATAACGCAGTAACAGAAAAGCCTCAGGATGAAATTTCAACAAATGCATCCGCATTAAAACATGCGCCTAAAATTTTTAAAGAAACCTGCAAAATAGACTGGAATCAGAACGCCGAACAAATACATAATTTGATACGGGGGCTTTCGCCATATCCTGCAGCATTTACTTTTTTGGATAATAAATCCGTGAAAGTATATGCGTCTGCGATACGCCAAGCCCGAGCTGAAGAAATGCAGCCATTTCATATAACAGCAAATATTTAT
Source organism: uncultured Chitinophagales bacterium (assembly GCA_964584555.1). Classification (GTDB taxonomy): domain Bacteria; phylum Bacteroidota; class Bacteroidia; order Chitinophagales; family JADIYW01; genus JADJSS01. The sequence continues at coordinate 141 of CAZPBT010000030.1, read as the reverse complement.
ACCGATAAAAAAACATTTTTATCTTTTTCCTGTGCCGATTTGTTTTTGGATATTCTTGAAATACAACTCGAAGGTAAAAAGAAAATGAAGATTGACGAATTTTTGCGAGGACATAAGTTTAGCCAGTAAGATATGATGAAT
>CAZPBT010000029.1:14134-19688 GCA_964584555.1 uncultured Chitinophagales bacterium | reverse complement strand
GTGAAACAAACTTTCGTATTTGTAACCATTTCTGTAACTCATCCTCAATATTCCCATTTCTTTACCATTTAACTTCTTTATAACTTGATTTTTAGGCATTTTTTTTGTAATTTTGCACACTTTTTTAATCGAAATTATTTATGCGTCAACTCAAGATTACCAAATCCATCACCAACAGAGAGAGCCAGTCACTAGAAAAATACTTGCAGGAAATAGGAAAAGTTGATTTATTAACGCCGGAAGAAGAGGTAGAATTAGCCCAAAAAATTAAAGCCGGTGACCAAATTGCACTAGAAAGGCTGACCAAAGCCAACTTGCGTTTCGTAGTATCTGTGGCAAAACAATATCAAAATCAAGGTTTGACTTTATCAGATTTAATCAATGAAGGCAACTTGGGATTGATAAAAGCCGCTCAGCGTTTTGACGAAACCCGCGGTTTTAAATTCATCTCTTATGCCGTATGGTGGATTCGTCAGTCTATATTGCAAGCTTTAGCTGAACAATCCCGTATCGTGCGCTTGCCATTGAACAAGGTAGGCTCTTTGAATAAAATCAATAAAGCATTTTCAAATCTGGAACAAGAATTTGAACGTGAACCTTCAGCTGAAGAGCTGGCAGAAATGCTAGAAATCACACGTGAGGAGGTTGAAACGACTTTGGGTGTTGCTGCCCGTCACGTATCAGTAGATGCTCCTTTTCAAGAAGGGGAAGAAAACTCTTTGCTGGATGTATTGGAAAACACGAGTGCTCCGCGCACCGATTTGCAACTGGAATATCTTGAATCTCTCCGTAAAGAAATCGAACGCTCTTTATCAACCTTAACCGACAGACAAAAAGATGTATTGAAATATTATTTCGGTATCGGTGTTGAGCATCCGATGAGCCTTGAAGACATAGGAACTAAATTCGGTTTGACACGTGAGCGCGTTCGCCAGATTAAAGACAAAGCAATTAATAAACTCAGAGCGACATCACGCAGTAAGTTATTAAAAAACTATCTGGGAAATTGATAAATACCGAATTTTAAATTTTGAATGATAAATTTTAAATATTTTCTGTATCTAATCTCCAATTACCAACAACTAATCACCATTATCAATCTATAATTACGCTATAATGAACTCCTGGATTCAAAATGAAAAAAAAGCCCTGGAACTAATTAATATTGCCGGAACCTTGTGGCTGGACAAAAATGTCGAACTCGTAATTTTCAGACGCAGCATTGCAGACTCCCGATATACAGAGGTACTCAACAATCTGGAATATGCAGCAAAATTTTTAAATCTGCCTATCAATATTGATTTAATTTTGGGTTTGGCTAACGAAATTGCAGCACTGGATCTTGCTCCTACTCGTCTGGATTTAGCTACACTGGCAAAAAATTATCTCGAAGAACATGCTTTAACTTACGCAGATTTCGTACAGTCAAAACTAGCCGACTATATCGGAAAAGACAAGCGGGTAATAAAACCAAAAGATGTGGTCTTATTCGGCTTTGGTCGTATTGGTCGTTTGGCTGCTCGCGAGTTGATTCAGCAACATGGCAATGGTGAACAGTTAGTATTGAAAGCAATCGTAACCAGAGGAAATTCAGATGAAGAAATAAAGAAACGTTCCTCTTTATTGCGCAAAGATTCCGTTCATGGCAAATTTCGTGGTGTTATTTTAGAAGACTATGAAAACAAGGCACTCATCGCCAATGGCAATGTAATACACATGATAGCTGCTGATAATCCTGCTGATATAGATTATTCGGCTTATGGCATTCAAGATGCACTTTTGATTGACAATTCCGGCATCTGGCGCGATGCTGAAAAATTGGGCAATCACCTAAAATCAAAAGGCATCAGCCAAGTATTGCTTACGGCACCGGGTAAAGGCAATATTCCGAATATAGTTTACGGTGTAAATCATTTAAATTACAAACAAGATGATACGAATATCTGGTCGGCAGCATCATGTACGACCAACGCTATATCGCCTATTATAAAAGTTATTGCCGATCAATTTGGCATTGTAAGCGGACATGTAGAAACCGTTCATTCATATACTAATGACCAAAATTTACTGGATAACTATCATAAAAAGTACAGACGCGGACGTTCTGCACCGTTAAACATGGTCATTACAGAAACAGGAGCAGCCAGTGCTATTACTAAAGTAATGCCGGAAATGGCCGGCAAGTTTACCGGTAATGCCGTGCGAGTACCGACACCTAACGTGTCATTGGCTATCCTGAATTTACAGTTAAGCAAATCGGTTAATACGCTGGAGGAAGTAAATGAAGTGCTTCGCCATGCAGCCATGTTTGGCAATTTGGTGGAGCAAATTGATTTTTCAGTTTCGAATGAGTTAGTGTCTTCAGATTGCGTAGGCAATCCGCATGCATCTATAGTGGACAGTAATGCTACTTTGCTTTCGCCGGATAAAAAATCGGCTGTACTCTATGTTTGGTATGACAATGAATATGGCTATACTCGTCAGGTGATTCGATTAGCAAAATATTTAGCAAAAGTACAACGCTTGACTTATTACTAACCAACACCTACGAGGTCTAATTTTCACCTCAATTTTAATAGGTTATTTTTATCTATTTTATCAACTACGAGGTGTAAAAATGGCAAATATTGTATTTTATAACTTGTTTCGTTTTAAAAGAGGAAGTACAATAAAATATACACGACAGGCAGAACGAATTTCAAAAATCTTAAGCTAATTAAATAGTCAGAAAATTTACAATGCATTGTACGATAACTCAACAACTCAGACTATAACTGACAATTTAATTAACGAAATTCAAACCTATTCTGACTATCAGAAACAATTAGCAACTAGAAAAATTTAGTTGCAAATCTAACGCAGGAATTAATTAGCGGCAAAGAATGATAGTATTATTAATAATTATTTTAATTTATTTTGTGTTTATTATAATAAATTATTAGTTAACAACAAAGACGCTTACAAGCTATTTCTGTGGTTCAAAGGAGTAGCTAAAGAAAAAATTGATATTCATCATTTTAATGCTGAAACTATTTAGTGTATATGCATACCAAATCTATTCGTGGTGGTATAAGCACTGTTTCAGTTGAAATTTTTAAATGGAAAATGGAAAAATTATTGCAGACTGGAACGAAGCACAAGGAGTTCCAAATAAATTTGTCAATGCCCACCCCATGTTTTAGAAACATACATTCTAATATCACTGTCAGCAACAACTTAGTTTTCGTCGGCTTGAATGAAATCATCAATTATCATTAATAATACAAGAGAATAAAACTTCATTTATTGTTTGTTATGTTTTATCATGGAGTTTTAGTTTAGTGCTGCATTTTGTATAAATTATTAGACACTCATAAACATTAATTCGAATGTAGTATTAACAATTGCTTTTTGAAACCAGTTTATTTCTTTCAATGATAATCTATTGTAATTTACTTCTACTGTTCTCCTAAAAATACGTCAATAAAATGTTGATGAAGTCGGGATTTAACTTGTTCCATATCTACCTGCTCTTGCAGCTCGGCTTGCAAGGAAGTAACGCCTTTGTCGGTAATTCCACAGGGATTGATATAAGCGAAATAAGATAAATCTGTATTTACATTCAAAGCAAAACCATGCATACTAATCCATCTTGAGGTTTTGACGCCAAAAGCCGCTATTTTTTTTTGTTTTTTATCTAATATAGAATCTACCCAAACGCCAGTAAATTGTTCCATACGATAGCCATTTATGCCATAATCTGCAATAGTTCGTATAACAACTTCTTCAAGCTGTCGCATATAGTGTTTTAAGTCTGACGTGAAACATTCTAAATCCAAAATCGGGTAGCCTGTAATTTGTCCCGGACCATGAAAAGTTGCATCTCCTCCCCTGCCTACTTGAAATAATTCAATTCCATATAGCTCTAATTGCTCAGTTCCGAAGAGTACGTTTTTTTCATCTGCAGATTTACCTAAGGTAATAACAGGAAAATGTTCGCAAAGCAATAATTTATTTAGCTTATCATTGGAGATGCCTTGTATTTTATTTTGTACAAGCTGATCAAAATATTTTTGTTGAACAGCCAAAGCTTCGGTATAACTGATTTTTCCCAAATCAATATACTTTACTTCGACCATAATAATTTAGTGTATTATTAATCGTTAAAATTCGGCTGATGCAAAGCCAGTTGTGATTTCAGTTTATTGATAACATCTACTTCAACGGCATCTACCCCTTTTAATTCTGCAAGGAAATAAGATACCCAGTCCGTAAGATGAATCAGATAAAGACTGCGCACAATATCAAAATCACCTTTAGACGCAATTTCGATAACGGTATCAGAATACTGCGAAACGACACTTTTTGTAAATTCTATACGTTCCTGATTGCGTTCATAATCATTATTATTGCGCAAGAACAAAACAGCCAAATTTTGATTGCGTTCTCTCCAGCCTACCAGTTCGTTGTGGTTCATCTCTGGCACTACATGATGCCAGCATAAAATTTTCGCATTTTCATTCAGCTGTTGACGAAAACGTATAGCTACGCCTTCAAATTTAGCATCAGCGTAAATCACCGGAATTTTACCATTCAGCTTTTCAGCGATTGCTTTAGCATTAGCTTGTATTTCCTGTTGCTCAGTTTCCAGTAAGGCAATTGCCTGTTTCAAATATTCTTTAAAACCGGGTTCGAGCAATCCGAGATGATGGAAAATATATAGCAGTTGAACAAAAGATTGTCCAAATGCTGCACGAGGCGGTGAGCCACCGTCAATCAATACATAATCGATATCGTTTGTTTCAGCATATTCCTGTATCAAACCTCCGGAAGTTATGCAAACAATTTGTGCATTCTTTTTAAAAGCCTGCATCAATGCTGAAAGTGTTTCTTCCGTATTGCCTGAGTAAGATGAAATAACAACTAATGTATTTTCGTTTACATAAGCAGGAATCTGATATTCTTTATTCACCAAAATAGGTACGGCTATATCATCTCTGAGGATATTGGCAATAATAGTACCGCCGATACCTGAACCGCCTAATCCCGAAATGAGAATATTTCGAATTGGGAATTTATTTTTTCCAATTTTAGCGGCTTCGCCAATTTGCATAGCACGTTCCAGTTGTTGCGGAAACCCTGCTATTAGTTCATCCATTTTCATAGATGCAAATTTAGCAAAAAACTTTGTACAATCTGTATTTGTAAAAATCGTTTAACTTTAAGCATGTCGAAACAACAAGAAAATGGATTAAAGGGAGAAGAATTAGCTATTACATATTTATTGAAGCAGCAATATGAAATAGTAGCCCGCAACTGGCGCTTTAAAAGAAGTGAAATAGATATCATTGCAAAGAAAGAAAACAAGCTAATATTTGTCGAAGTAAAATATCGCATAAATAATGAATATGGATTTCCTGAAGAATTTGTTACAGAAAATAAAATACTGAAAATGCATGAAGCAGCAGAAGCCTATATTGAACAAAATAACTGGCAGGGCGAATTGCGCTTTGATATTATTGCAGTCGAAAACGAAAATGAAATAAAACATTTCGAAGATGCATTTTATTGAAAA
>CAZPBT010000029.1:5973-14034 GCA_964584555.1 uncultured Chitinophagales bacterium | reverse complement strand
AAAAACGGGTGAACTTTGCGCTCACCCGTCAGACCCTAAAGTCTAGAAACATAAAAACCCTGTACCAAAAGTATTACATCTTTTTATATTCTGCAACTTTTTTTTATAATAAACGAAAATTTAATATTCATATTTGTTGATAAAATACTGTACCCACATTATTTCACACTGCATACTATTTAACGAAATGCAAACTGACTCAGCATAAAAAACAGGTCGTCTTTAAATTCCGTTTCTATCCTGGGAATATATTGATAAATTTTACAATCTGTATCTATTGCTAAATTACGCAGTTGTAAGTGCTGGTTGACAAATTGCATTTCCAGTTCGGGTATTAAATCTTTAAACGTAAGTGCAATATCCATTATAGATTTATTAAAATCTACCATATTATATATGCCTACAGGTAATTGGATAAATGGAATTTGCGTAATATAACGAGCCGCTTTGTCAATATGAATAAATGAACGAACTTGTTGTCCATCTCCGTAAATAGATATTTTCTTTAAAAAATTAGCATCAAAACCAAATCTGTTGATGACGGCATCGAAGCGCATACTCTGATTAAACCCATAGGCATTCCCTAACCTGATGATATAAGTCTGTTTCTTTTTCATCAGTGCTTCAACAAAACCTTCACCCCGCATTTTTGAAATACCGTAATTCGTTTTCGGGTTTAATTTTGTTTGTTCAGCTACGAGTTTTCCTTTTGCTGATGAACCATAAACAGACAAGCTGCTGATATGAATAAATTGTTGTACCTCACTTTCTTCTACGGCATAAGTAAGCTCTGCCACACCCCAATGGTTCGTTTGTTCAAAAAAATGTGGGTCGGCATCAGTAAACGGCGAAGCAATTTTTGCAGCCAGATTAAACACAACATCTACGCCTTTCAGTTCCTTACGAAGTTTGCGGGTATCCAGTATGTCACCATCTACAAATCTGATATTATCGCCACCGATACATGTACACAAGAAAAAATTATAAACACCTCTGCTAAGATTGTCATATACAACAATCTCTTTTACTTTCGGAATTTGTACTAATTTTTTTACTAATTCCGTTCCTAAATATCCGGCTCCCCCGGTAATCAATACTTTCATTCTGCAATATTAGTCTTATGAAAAATACTTTATAAAAACCAAATGTAACTAAACTTCTATTGCAAGTGAGTTAAGTTAAGTTCAATTATTCGCTAATATTAAGCTTGGATATTTTCATTTATTTCCGGTTGGAAAAACCAAAAATGCGTTTGTCCATAATGTCGAACATCTTTGAGATGTTTGTGGTTTAAAAAATTATGTGCCGGTGATGTTTCTAATATGAATATTCCCATGGGTTTTAGCAAACCGCCATCAATAACCATATCCGGTATTTCATTGATGCTTTCGAGAGCATAAGGAGGTCCGGCAAAAATCACGTTGTACTGCTGTCTGCATGTTTTAATATATTGCAAGGCATCCCCTTTAATAATCTTGTGGTTGGGTATTTTTACTTCCTCACTCATTTTTTTGATAAAACCGATACTGATACCACTCATATCTACGGAAGTGATATCCGTACAGCCTCTCGAAAAAAACTCCATATCCAGGCTGCCCGTGCCTGCAAATAAATCGAGAAAACTGACTTGTTCAAAGTCGATATGATTTTGTAAAATATTGAACAAGGCAGATTTGGCAAAATCCGTGGTAGGACGTGCCGGAATATTTTTTGGCGGATAAAATCGTTTGCCTCTTAAAGAACCTGAGATGATACGCATATACTTTTCTTACATCATTAATGACAACAAAAATAGACAGAATAAATTAAACTGAACTATTCATTAAAATAAATGCTGTTTGGTATCAGGCCCACTTTAAAACTGTCTTGTGCAACGGCACTTTGATTATAGCGAAAAATTGTACCTGCAGAAGCAAAATCTTTCGCATCACAAACCCATACATCTCCCGTGTAAGGATGTACATTTAGTCCATAGGCATATTTTTGCAAGAAGGCTTGAGCAGGCAATTGCGTTGCCGTAATGGGCAGGGTATAAATTTTATCATCTACAGAAAAATACAATTGTGTACCTGTACCGTTAATAGCTAAATTATCGGATGAACTGAAATCTGCAGAAGCCGGAATAAGCATAATTTCTTTAACTATTGTTTTTGTTGCAGGATTAAAACGCACTAAATAAGATGCAGATAAGCGGTGTGGATAATAATCCGGAGCAGGATATTCTACATGTCCTTTACACAAAATCCAAATAAATCCCTGAGCATCCAGTACCATTTCAGAAGGATAATCACGAACTATCACTTTTTCTTCTTCTGCATCACTGCTCGGATTTATAATGCTAAGTGTATTGTCATTTCCAAAACCTCCGCTATTGGCAACATAGATTTTATTGTTTACTTGTATCATTTCTTCAGGTCCATTCCCAACTGTTATCGTTTTGATTACCGATTTCGTATTCAAATCTATGACAGCCAGCGAACCCGGAAAACTCCAGTTGCTGATGTACGCTTTATTACTATTTACGCCAAGTGCATAGCGGGGATAAATAATTGATTGTGTAATAACCGCAGTCTGTTTAAATGTAGATACATCAACCAAGACAACTTTGTTGGAGTTGTTTACACAAATTATTCCCGTATTATTTACACGTTCAAAAGATTGAATAACATCTCCCAAGACAGATGGTCTGTTAGCGGTTTCGTATATACCATTTACTACACTTTTGTTGTGAGAAATGTAGGATATATTCCCGTTGTTATGTCCAAAGTTGCCTTCGTTTATTACAAAAGCAGAACCCGATTCGACATAATTGGTTATGATTGTTGATTTTTCTTTATTACAGGCAATCAGTATTACACAACTGATTACGACTAAACTGAATTTAGTGAATGTTTTCATTTTTTTTGATTATTTTGAAATGATAATAAAATAGAAACTGAATAATTACGCAAAGGTTGAGCGTATGCCCTGACAGATTCAAACAGTGTATTGGTGAGATTATTGATTTTAAATACAAAAGCTCCCGAAAAATTTTTATACGTTCCTGAAAATTTCAAAAACATATTGACTAAATGATAGGGTTTTAATGAAAAGTAGGAATAGTTTTCTTTATCTGTAAATCTGGATGTAGTATAACTGTAATTCAACCCTGCATCGAAATACTGAAAATCAATATCTGTATTGAGTTTAAAAATGTGCTGTGGACGATAGGCTAAATATTTATTTTTCAAATCCGCATTGTTTTCATCCTCTATAATTTGTGTGCGGTTAAACAAATAAACACCAGAAAGATTCCAAGTAAATTTCGTTATTGGTGCAATTGATAAATCAAATTCATTTTCCAAACCAAATCGTCTGACAGCGGCAATATTCTGAGGTGTCCAAACGACTGCATTTACCGGCAACCAAACAATATTATTTTTTATTTGTGCATAATAACAAGACGTTGAAAAATTAAATCGCATTTTTTCACTTTTGAGCAAATGCAAAGCATGTCGTAATTCTATTTCCCATCCGCTTTCATATTTCAAATCAGGATTTCCTCCCGGACTCCAGTATCGATCATTCAAATCGGGAAAACGATAAGTATCTTTATAGGAAATCTTCAAATCGTATTTATTTTTGAAATTAACAAGTGCTGCATGTATAGAAAACTGTGGTCTGATAATCTTATAAGAAGTGAAAGGAAGTTCAATTTTTATTCCGGATGCCCAAAAACGTTTTTGAAAATACAGATTGCCAAAAATGCTGCCCTGATGTTCTTTAGCCACATTGGCATACTGTGGTACATTCCCTGATAAAAATGAATAATTATATCCGGTTGTGAGTTGCAGATAATATTTGCTAAAATCTTTACGGGCTAAACAGGTATGTGTCAGTCGGTGCGTTTTAGCTAATGTATTCACTGAATATAATGTATCATCAGGACGAAATTTATCTCGGTATAAAAGTTGCTCAAAGCTATGAGCAAGTAGTAATTCCAGCATAATTCTTTTCCTGAGTTTACCTGTATAACGCAAATATGTTCTGCTATCCAAATCTTCCTGATACTTGCTGCTTGCTGCAAAAATCCCCATAAGTTGTGGAATTTGTTTATCTTTTGATAGAAGCAAGTTGCCAAAAGCAAGTTCACTGTTTTTACTTAGTTTAATAAAAAATTCATTGCTTGCACTCCATAGTTTTAGTTTATTATGAGAAACGGTATCCAATGGCATTCCGTCTTTGTATACATCGTAGTATGGAAAATTATTTTTAGCTGTTTGATAAACTCCTGTCGCATGATATTGTATTTTTTTATTTCCGGCATACAAGCTCAGCGAATTTTTAAACGCATCGAATGAGCCTATATCACTTTGAAAATTCAAACTATATTTATTATTCCAGTCTGCACTTGTTTGCAAATCTAAAACTCCTCCTATTGAACTGGCATTATTTTCAAGTAGAATTTGATTAATTGATGCTGCCTGAATAAGCGATAAATCGGTACCTCCCAATGAAGCTGAATTTAGCACTACACCATTCCACATTATTTTTGTCTGGTCATCAGCTGCACCTCGATACGTAAGAGATGCGATGTTTCCCGTTCCATATTCATTAACCTGTATACCGGAATAACGCTGAAGCATTTCCATAAAGCTTAATGGAATTTGTTTCACATATTTTTCGGGAATCAAGTGCTCTGCCTGACTAAAATTATGTATGATTATTAAAAGAGCTGATTCGCTCTTATTGTCATTAATTAAAACTGAATCCAAAACACCTCCGTTGATGGTATCTGGATAAATGACGGATTGGGAAAATGAAAAAAAGCTGGAAAAAGTATTCCAACCCAAAAACAGGATTATGTAAATTAATCTCTTCATATTTGGTGTTTCCTCAGAACACTTAATTTTTTTGATAATCAAAGGCAGGTCTTCTGACTTATACTTTTACTGCACCTTCCCATTCGATTGAACAGTGGTAATTGCAGTACGCCATGCGTGTACTTACAGCAACTGGGATTGTCCGGGATTTACACCCGATTCCCTTTTAATCTGTTTAGCAATAACTAAAAAGAACCTTTGCGAAACAAAGATACATTAAAATTAGCAACACAATCTAAGATTTCATTACAATATAATAGTCATCAAAAAAATGACAGCATAAATATTTGCTGCAAATTTTCATACAAATTCCTCATTCAGATATCCACAAAAAAGCTGATATTAATCATAATTTATTCTACCGAAAATTGTTTAATTCCGTTTTTTTCCTAATATTCGCACTTATATTCCCTATGAAAGCATTTGAGCATATCGATTGTCATCATTGTTCCAACAGATTCAATTCTGTTTTTTGTAAAACAGAATATGACAGAATGAATGAAATCAACAGTACTAAAATTTGTTCGCATTATAAAAAAGGAGATTCTCTTTTTAAAGAAGGCTCATACGCTTCCGGAATTTATTGCATCAATAATGGAAAAATAAAGGTTTCTAAAATCGGTGAAGAAGGAAAAGAACAAATAGTTCGTCTTGCCAAACCCGGCGATATCATCGGCTACAAAGCATTGCTTACAGGCGACAGATACAGTGCTACAGCCATTGCTCTGGAAGACAGTAATGTTTGTTTTATTCCTCGTGAAATATTTTTAAATGTTTTGCAAAAAGATGCTGCTCTTTCTTTTGAGATGATGAAAATATTGTCTAATGAGCTGAAAAGTGCAGAAGAAAAAATTATGCATCTGGCTCAAAAGCCCGTTAGAGAAAGAGTTGCTGAAACCATCTTATTTTTGCGTGAAACGTATGGCATTGATGCCGACAATAATATCAATATTGCGTTATCTCGTGAGGATATTGCCAATCTGGTGGGTACGGCAACGGAGACTACTATACGTTTATTATCTGAATTTAATAAGGAAAATATCATTGAACTAAATGGCAAGAAAATAAAAATTGTCAATAATAATAAATTAGTGAAAACTGCTAACTTATACGATTAATCCGGTTTTACTTCCAGCAATATTTCACCCGAATTTGTACTACTCCACGCAATGCTTACTCTATGGTAAGTATCAGCCTCTGCGTCTGTTTTTATTCCGTTTACATAAACAGAATAACCATTGGGATACCAATCCGGGTTGATATAAATAAGAGGACTATACTCACTGTCATTGGTCAAAAAGGCACATTTCAACTCACGTGTGTTTGTATTGAAATAATGTGACTGCATGATGCCCGGCATTGCCATTACATAAGGTACGGCAAAGTCTTTTTTGACTAGCGTTCGTTCTGACCATTGATTATTGCCACTGATATGGTCATAAAATCCCCAGTTGCCATCTTTACCGGATGTACCCGGCAGTGGTTCTTTCCAAACCCAAAATGCCTGATGAATATTACGTGCTTCTGCCATTTCCCGCATGGCAGCAACATAAGCTTTTCCGGGTACTGTAGCCGGGTTTATGCCCCATTCGTTTAGGCAAACGGGTGCATGCCAGGCATGAGCTTCTTCCACAATTCTATCCATCGGTGTTTTCATAATGCTTTTCCATCCTGCTACTTGATTATAACTTGCTCCAGCAGTCAGATTGGGATAATAATGCGGGCAGTAAACAATTTTAGTATCCGGAAATTGCCGGGTAGGCAATGGAGAAAAATTCAGGAAATTACGAATGGCATCCGGCTCCAGCCATAGCAAATGCCGGGAATCTATAGTGCGCATTTTTTGGGAGCATTTTTTATAAAAATCCATAAAAACAGCATCATTCATTCCTGCGGCATAGCAGATAGGTTCGTTCATGGGTTCGAAACCAATAATTGCATTTTCATCCTTAAAAGCATCGATAATAGTTGTCCAACAAGTAAAAAATTCATCTTGTATGCCGTTGGTATTACTGAAGAAATTGCGGTAGGCTAAAAAACAAAAAGGGTTAGCCCGCAATAAAAAAAGCTGATTAAAATCCAGAATGCCTTCTACTTTTGGAAATATGGTGGGCAACACAGCCCAATAGGGTGCACCGTCCTCTCCTATTTCTTTGCTATAAGCATCAAAATGCCAGTCAAGCTGTACATACAAATTTTCCTGCTTACACCAGCTGACTACTTCTTTTATCCTGTTTAAATAAGTTGAAGAAAATTGACCTTTCTCAGGTTCATAACCACTCCAGTTAATCGGCAAACGAACGAAATTAAATCCCATTTTGGCTATATCCCGAATATCACTTTGAGTTATTTCCGGTACAATTTCATTTGCCCTTCTGTCATCACTGTGCTCCACATCAAACAATCCGTTCACTCTCACATTTATTCCGCGAAGCTGTAACGATCTTCCTTTTTCGTCTACAATTTGTTCCTGATTGACATTTACCCATTGTATTTGCCATGTGTCAGTAATTTTGGGTGATGCTCTAAAAGTTTCTTTTTTGCAGGATAAAATAATCCCTGTCAATAAAAGAATAGAAACAGTAACGTTTGGTTTAATGCTATTACAAATAGATTTAAATAAAAGAGAATTCATTACTTGGTATACAATTTGAGTAAATTTACAAAATTAGTGTATGAAAAAGTATTTAGTATATTGTTTTATTGTATGTACGCAGGCTGTTTTTGGATTGGATAAAAACACATTAACCGACTGGAATAATGCAGGAAAACACACAGTAAGCGATTACACAAAGCTCATATTAAACATCAAAGACTTCGGAGGGATTGCAGATAACAAAACCAATAATGCAACTGCACTGAATAAGGCTATATCAGCCTTAAATGGCAAGCCCGGAACTATCGAACTGGGTGGTGGTACATTTCTATTTACACAGCCTGTAAGTCTTCCTTCTTTTGTAAAATTAGTTGGTCAGGGAAGTGACAAAACCACCTTAAATTTCAATTTAAACGGAAATTCAGATGCAATCAGTATACAAGGTAAACTTGGCTCAATCAGTTCAAAAATAATTAACGGCACTCAAAAAGAAAGCAATACAGTTACAATTGAAAATGCATCTGCTTTTAACGTCGGTGATTTTTGCTTAGTAAAACAAACGGCAAATAACCTATTCAATAATGACTGGGCTTATAATTCATT
>CAZPBT010000029.1:4660-5873 GCA_964584555.1 uncultured Chitinophagales bacterium | reverse complement strand
ATAGAAAATCTGGCAATAAAAAGGACAGATATGACGAATACTCAAACCTCCACAATATTTTTAAATTTTGCCGTCAATTGTAATGTAAGCGGTGTCGAATTATCCAACAGCAACTATGCTTTGATTAATATACAAAGTTCAGCTTTTTGTACAGTTAGTGGCAATTATTTACATCATGCCTTTGACTATGGCAGTGGTGGAAAAGGTTATGGTGTCGTGATGCAATTCGGTGCTACAGATAATCTTGTTCTGGACAACATCGCCGAACATCTGCGTCATTCATTCTTATTACAGGCCAGTGCCAATGGCAATGTCATTGCATTTAATTATTCATTTGACCCCTATTGGAAACAAGGATTTTTCCCAGGCGGTGCTGCCGGTGATATTGTTTTACATGGCAATTATCCGTATGGCAATTTATTTGAAGGCAATATTATTCAAAATCTGGTGATAGACAATTCTCATGGAATCAACGGACCTAATAATACGTTTTTCAGAAACCGTATGGAGAGTTATGGAATATTTATGAATGGAAATTCGGGAGATAACATGAACTTTTATGCCAATGAAATAACCGGAAGTGGATTATTAAAAGGACTTTATTCGTTAGAAGGCAATCATACTGAAATTGCCAATAATATTAAAGGCGATTTACAAAGCGGTACTGTCAGTGAAAAAAGCTTGTTTAACTCATCTTATTTTGCAAAAATCGGAGTAAACAACAGCTACAACAGCTGGACGAATGAAGCATATAACCGTGCAAAAAAAGGGGTAAAGACAAGTTCAAAACTACTTATCGGGACGGTAATTACACAAAATAATTCAGACACTTCTTCAACTAAAAATACTACTATTAAACCCAAAAAGAAGAAGTGTATAAAAAAGAAAGCGAAGAAATAGCGATTTAAAAAATGTTGTTTTTACGCAATAAATCTAAAATAACAAACAACGAAAAGAGCACACTGGCAATACCATTCGTAGTAAAAAATGCCAGGTCAATTTTTTGTAGTCCAAAGCGAATAACCAAACTGTGCTGATAAATGAGTAAAGCAGTAAATATGGAAAATCCAATCCAATACAACCAACCGAACGGATAAAGAAATCCGACAATCAGCAAACATAAAAAACTGCAAAAATGCAAACTTCGGGAAATCCATTTTGCTTTATCCAGACCAAAATATGCCGGTATGGAAAATAACTGATTTTCTTTATC
>CAZPBT010000029.1:0-4560 GCA_964584555.1 uncultured Chitinophagales bacterium | reverse complement strand
ATGGCTGTCCTAGGATTTTTTTCATCATATTTCCTGTCGATATAACGATTAAAAGCCATGGCAGCATTGCGTGCTGTTACCATACAAACCAAGACCAAAATCAGCTTATATAACAGAATAAAAGTAAACGGATGATTTTGATAAACTTGCTCCAGAAATACAGGATGAAATGAATTAATAAGACTGTTGCTATTAGCAGTTTCTCGCAACTTAGTAATACCTAAGGCAAAACCTATCATCGCAAACGGTAATGCAAATAGAGTATGCGAAAATTTTACTAAGGACAGATAATTTTTCATTCCTTATTTCTCATTCACCGTTACACTAAAAGTAATGGAAGTTACAGGCGGATTCGTATTGGCCTGGATATTGACACTTTTGGTATTATGACCTGCTTTATGTTTTGAATCGAACTGGATTTTTACTTTACCTTTTTTACCCGGTTCTACCGGTTCTTTGTCATAAGTAGGAACAGTACAACCGCAAGAACCAAATGCATTTTCAATGACAAGTGGTTTTTTCCCGGTATTCGTAAATTCTACTTCTTTCGTAATGACATCGCCTTCATTGCACTCACCAAAATCATACACTTCTTTATCAAATTTTATTGATGTTGCATTTGCTAATCGCTGTTCATCATCAGCTTCAGTAACACGAGCCATAGAGTCAGCCCTTTTTATCGTAGGGTCGTTTTGTACAATAGAATCATGATTAAAATGCTGAACTTCCATTTTGCCACTTGTATCTTTTTGCTTACACTGGAAAAACATCAGGGCAACAAAAGCTGCAATGATGAATCCGTAACCAACTATTCTCATGTATTTCATTTTGTGTGCGAATATACAATTTTGTAGTGAATGAATAAATTCACAGGGTTTACCGTAATAATTTTTAACTACTTTTTAAATCTGTGAAGTATAGAAATAAACTCATCTGCCGGGAGGGCATTGATGAGAAATGACTTAAGCAAACCTCCTTTTCTGGCTGCATGAATGCCATAAGTAATATCCTGTATCCCGGCTAAATTATGCGCATCCGGATTGATGGAAATCCATACATTTTTTTCCATACAATATTGCAGCCACTTGTAATCAATATCCAGACGGTAAGGATTGGCATTTATTTCAATACAAACACCATTTTGAGCACAGGCATCAATTATTTTTTTGTGATTAACCGGGTAACCGCTTCTGCTTAATAAAAGCCTGCCCGTAAGATGTCCAAGTATATGCATTTTTGGATTTTCAATAGCTTTCAATAAGCGCTGCATGGCTTTTTCTTCATTCATTTTCAAGTTGGAATGTACAGAAGCTATTACTAAGTCAAATGAGCTTAACACATCATCTGTATAATCTAACGAACCATCGTATAGTATATCACACTCTATACTTTTGAAGATTTTAAAATCAGGATGATTTGCATTGAGTTTATCAATTTCTTCATGTTGTTTAATTAGTCTGTCTTCTGTTAAACCATTGGCATAAAATGCACTTTTACTGTGATCAGAAACAACCAAATACTCAAAATTATTCCGTAAGCAATATTCAGCCATTTCATTTATCGTATTGGCTCCGTCGGAGTATTGCGTATGGCTGTGTACGATGCCTTTAATAGCATTCAATTCGACTAACTGGTATAATTTATTTTGTTCAACGTAAGTCCATTCGAAATTATTGTCTCGAATCTCCGGTGGTATAAATGGAAGTTGAACGGATGCATAAATTTCTTCTTCAGAAGCAAAAGCTTGTTGTTCCTCTAATTTATAAGACAAGAAACTAAAATGCTCTTCGGCTGATGAACGTTTTAATAAATCGAGATAAAAAAATTGAGGAGTACTAAAATGAAATTCTACCGGATAATCTTTATATTTTTCTTGGAGCTGAGTTTGTACACCGACATCTGTTATATCCAGCAGTATTTCTACCTTTTCTAAAATCATGTTCTTTCTTCTGTATTCTCCGCAAAATGAAATTTGATAATTTGGAAATTCATCCAACAATGCATCCATAATTTCATTGGCTATCAGTTCGAGTTGTGCCCATCTGAATTTATTGGAATTCTGATGGATAAACTGAAGTTGTTGCAAGATATTTTCCTGTGTTTTTTTTCCGAATCCTTTAAGTTCAAGCAATCGGTTTTCCGTGCAGGCATATTCAAGTTCACCTAAATTTTCTATATCCAGTTCTTTCCAGAGTTGCCGTATTTTTTTCGGACCAATACCTTTTATTTGCAACATTTCTACCACACCTTTTGGTGTTATAGCCAAATATTTTTCCAGCAATTCAAACTTACCGGTATGAATAAAATCAAATATTTTATGAGCGATGGCATTACCCACTCCTTCATAAAGTTCCATTTCGTCAACTGTCATTTCTGTCAACGGCAATTCTATATTTCTCAAATTTCTGCCTGCATAAGCGTAGCTTTTTATTTTAAAAGCATTTTCTTCGTGTAATTCCATCAGCTCAGCCAGCAAGCTGAAATAACTTCCGATTTCTTTGTTTGACATCATTTTTTGCATATTTCCAAATCTATGGAAAATTCACTATATTTGATTAAACGCAGCAATATTATGATAAGAAATATCGGGGGTATTTTTCTGACTATCCTGTTAGTAGCGGTCGTTTATTTTTTAAATCGGTCTATGGCAGATAAGCCCGCGTTGGGCAAGTTCTTCTCTCCTACTCATGGATTTTGGAAAAGTACGGTTAATAAAGAAAACAAGAACACGTCATTTACATTAAAATGCCTGAAGGGCAATGCGACTATCGTCTATGATGAAATGTGTGTGCCGCATATTTTTGCAGACAATGAACAAGACTTGCTTTATGCTCAGGGTTTTGCAGAAGCTAAAGACCGCTTATGGCAAATGGAATTCCAAATTTATGCGGCTTCTGGCAGACTATGTGAGCTGGTGGGAGATAAAGCACTTGAATTAGATCGTTTTCATCGCCGTATCGGGATTGTACGTGCCGCAGAAAAAGCTGCTAAAGAAATTGCTTCAAACCCGGTATCAAAAATGGTGAGCGAAAGTTTTACTGCCGGAGTAAATGCTTATATCAAGCAATTAAAAAAAGCGGATTTACCTATTGAATATAAACTGATGGGTTATGAACCCGAGCCTTGGACAACATTAAAAAGTGCCATACTGGTAAAGTTTATGGCAAAAGATTTGACCTATTATGATATTGATGTTGAAAATACCAACGCACTCGGGGTATTGGGAAGCGATTTGTATAAAAAATTATATCCCGATTTTCCAGAACACTTAGACCCCATTATTCCGATAGGTACTAAATGGAATTTCAAAAGTGTGGATTCGTTTGATCATGTAAAACCAAATAAAGGTCAGTTGTCTGATGTATTATACAACAATCCTTATAAGCAGTTTTATGCTAATCCGAATTACGGCAGTAATAACTGGTGTGTAAATGGTTCTAAAACGGCATCAGGCAAACCCATATTATGTGGTGACCCTCATCTGCAACTCAATCTCCCATCTATCTGGTATGAAGTACAATTAAGCTGTCCGGGGCTAAATGTTTACGGAGTTACACTGCCGGGTGCACCCGGAGTTATTATCGGGCATAATGAAAACATTGCCTGGAGTGTAACTAATTCAGAACGCGATGTAATCAATAATTTTTCTGTAGAATATCAGGATAAAACCCATACAGCTTACAAACTTGGCGATACTTTTGTCCCATTTGAATATGATGTGGAAACAATAAAAATCCGGGGTAAAAAAGCCTTTACCGACAGCATCAAAATGACAAAAGCAGGTGCCATTGTTTACGATGAAAATTTCGGAGAAGTAAATGATAAAAAACATCTGGCTACTTATTGGCGTGCAGAAGAACCATCGAATGACTTGCTGGCATTTTATTACCTCAATCATGCCAAAAACCAGCAGGATTATTTGAATGCGTTAAATTATTATTCATGCCCTGGTCAGAATTTTATTTATGCCGATAAAGACAATAATATTGCAATACGACAACAAGGTAATTTTATGTTGCGCGTAAACAGTGGAGATGGCTCATTTGTAACGCCTTTGGCAGATGTAAATTTAGCTAAATTGAAAGCCAGAATTCCCAATGAGCAAAACCCCTATATCCTCAATCCGGAGCGAGGATTTTGCAGCAGTGCCAATCAAAACCCAGTAGATGAAAATTATCCTTATCTCACTAACGGACAATACGAAAATTACAGAAACCGGGTAATCAACAGCACACTCTCGGAAAGTCAGAAAATAACGTGGCAAGATATGGGCAAATTGCAAAATAACAATTTGAGCTTACTGGCTAAAGAAACATTGCCTGTCATACTATTGGATTTAGACAGTATTCCGCAAGATGCAGTATCCAAAGAAATATTTAACCAACTCAAAAACTGGGATTATTATACTGCTCCTGATAAACGTGCACCCGTTTACTTTTATCATTTAGCAGATAAAATACAAACACTGACTTATGATGAGTTGGATAAAAAAGGAGTTTCATTCATCTACCCTCAAACATATAATACGGCCTATTGGTTAGTATATAAACCCGACCTAAG
>CAZPBT010000028.1:16281-19826 GCA_964584555.1 uncultured Chitinophagales bacterium | reverse complement strand
GTTTTCTGTTGCATACTGTGGAGTAGTACAGGTGATAAACTAAAAAAATAAGGCTTTTTAGGGCTGTTTTTAGCTCGTTTTGGCTCACTTTTATTGCATTTTGTGCAATATAAGCCCATCAAATTTGAAACAAGATATATACCCAAAAAAATATACTTCCCCTATTGCCTTTTATGAAGCAAATAACTACCTTTAAAAAACGGAAGTTGCGGAAAACTGAGGTATTTTTACAGACTTGTACCGCCTAAGCAGGAAACTGCCTTTAGTTACTACTTGAGAGAAACCTTACAATGAAATATGCAATACTTATACATCTGTTAGATTGGGGGCATGAAGACAAAGAATTTATTCTTGACCAAGGCATAACATTTGTAAACCTAAAGATTCATCCCGTAGGCAAGTTATACAAGAAAATATGTACTGTTGATAATGTTGACGAAGGCGACCCATATGGATATGATACAGCACTAGTTCTATATGACATTACAGGAAACGACCCTTCATTTTTACCTTCAGCTTCTAAATATTCGCTATCGACAACCGTTCTAAACCTATTGACAATAATATATAAAGGAACTCTTGGACAATGCAGAGTTATTTCTTCAAAGGACAATTTTAGGACTGTAAACATCACTTATAAGCTTTATGAAAGTCAAACTGAATATATAGAGGAATTAGTTGTTTTTCATTCAAAATTTGATAAGAATAACTCTCAGCTGTTAAAATCGATTTGGGGAAATTTAAAGGATACATATACCAAAGGCATGCGGAATTCTAGGATAAACAATGCTTTAAACTTTTTCTACCTTTCTTGGCATACATTAACTCTTGAACAGACAGGAATTTGTCTTTCAATTGTACTTGAAACACTTTTTTCACCTCATTCGAATAATGAATTGGTACATCAGATTTCATATAATGTTGCTAAATATTCAGGAACGAATATACAACATAAGAAAGACGTTTATAAATACATTAAAAAGCAGTATTCAATTCGGTCTAAACTAGTACATGGTGAAACTATCAATGAAGATGAAATAAAATCTATTCCAATCTATTTTAAGTTTGTTTGTGACCTAATTCTAAAAATAATAAGCGACCCAAATCTTATTCATATTTTTAATGACAACTTATTGAGAAAAGAATTTATGGAAAATCAAATGTTTGAGTAAGTGCAAAACAGCCACCAACATCAGCATCCATTCCACCCATGGCGGAGAGGTGCGCAACTTCACTTTTTTTGTTAGCGATTAGCTATTACTAAAGTTACAATTTATACAAAATTATCCCGTTTATTTTAATGCCTTTTCCAGTTCGGCTTTTAGTCCGGCTTTGTCTACAAATTTATTGGCTCTCCAAATTTCTTTGCTGTCTTTATATAAAACCAACAAAGGTAATGCCTGTATTTTCATCTCTTCAGCCAGAACTTTGTTTTCATCTACATCGATCTTTTGTACCAATGCTTTTCCTTGGTATTCACCGGCTAATTCATCCAGAAACGGCTTCATTTTTTGACATGGCAAACACCATTTTGCATTAAAGTCAATAAGCGCTATTTTATTATCTGCCAATAATTTATCAAAATCTGCTTTACTCATGCCTGCATTTTGTGCCTGTGCAGGTGCGCTTCCTTGTTCGAGTGTCTTGCCCGAATTTTCCCAGTTCATCACGCCACCTTCCAGCTCATACACGTCTTTAAATCCTTTTTGACGCATAATATCTGCAGCTGAAGTACTTCTGGAACCGGCTTTACAATAAACGAAATACGTTTTAGATTTATCCAAACCATCTACTTTATCTTTAAAATCTCCGAAATAGTCCATTAATTGCGCACCTTTGATATACCCGGAATTATATTCATCCGGTGTCCTAACGTCCAAAATAACAGCATTGGGTTCTTGTGATTTTTTCTCAAAATCATCCGCAGACAAAACATATCCTGATGTTTGCGTGGCCGTTTCGCAGTTTTCTGCCTTTTTGTTTTGCGAATTACAGGAAACAAAAAGTAAAAGTGTAAGTAGTAAAATAGTATATTTCATAGCTCAAAAATAAAATTTCTAAATCAAAAATTACGTTAAGATTTACAAATAGCATATATGACGTATATTCAATAAGTCAACTGTGTCATCGCAGCAAAGAAAACATTCCTTTGTACTGCTTCTTCTCCCCTGTTACTGATGCAACTTCCATTGTGTAAACATAGTCATCAACATCGCAGGATACGCCTTTATACGTCCCGTCCCAGCCCTGTGTTTTATCATTTGCCTGAAAATTTGTTTTATAAAACAACAATTCGCCCCAGCGATTATAAACTGAGAAATTAAGAATGGTAATGCCTTTTACATCGCTCATCGGAAATAAGAAATCATTGTATCCATCAAAATTCGGTGAGAATGCGCTCGGCAAATAAACATCAAAAGGACAATCGCGTTTAACGTGAATACTGTCTTTTCCACTGCAGAATTGATTTTTGACAACTACTGTATATAAACCGGATTGATTTACCGTAATTTCAGGCGTAGTATCTTGTGTATTCCATAAAATTGAGTTAAAAACAATATTGCCAATCCTCAAGACCACACTGTCACAAAATACCAAATCTTCACCTAAATCCGGCTGTGGTACTGCATGTTGAACTATGTGAATCGTATCTGCAAACTTTCCGCATGTATTAGAGTCAAGTGCAATATATGTACCTGGAGTGTTTACCGTCAGTTGACTTCCGGTAAAATTATTATTCCACCGTGTTGTACTTGAAATGGCTTTCAATGTCATTGTGAAACTTCCGCAGAATGATGTATCATTTCCTAGCTCAAATGCTTGTGGTGGTAATATTTCTTTAATAAAAACGGTATCAGATGTACTGCAATTATTTTTGGAAACAGTTACAATGTATTTTCCTTCATTCAAGACTTGTATGCTCTGTGTCTGTTCATTCGTATTCCAAAGGTAAGTATCGTACCCGTTTCCGGCATTAAGTGTTAGCCAAACGTTTTGGCATTTTGTAATGGTATCGCCTATATCTGGTTTAGTGATGGAGCTGAGACTGATATTTATAGTATCTGATACCGTGCCGCAACCATTGGTTACAGATGCAATATATCTGCCGGGCTGGGTAACAGTAACATTTGTAGTATTGGCAAATGCTACATTGTCTTTCGTCCAGTTGGCACTTGGGTTAGAACCTGCTGAAAGTGATAATGAAAATGACGCTGCACAAATAGCAGTATCTCGTCCCAGATTAAATGCATTCGGCTTTTGAATTTGTACAACTTTTATGCTGTCTGTACCACTGCACCCATTTTTTGTTACAGTTACCGTATATGTTCCGGGTTGTGTTATCGTAATAGAATGTGTACTTTGTCCTGTATTCCATTGATAAGTATCATAATTGGTACTGGCATCTAAGGTGGCAGTACCTCCGGCGCATATCGTGGTATTTCCTCCAAAGCTAAAGCTAAATGCTGAGGTTTGTGTAATATTTATGGTGTCTGATACCGTGCCGCAACCATTGGTTACAGATGCAATATATCTGCCGGGCTGGG
>CAZPBT010000028.1:0-16181 GCA_964584555.1 uncultured Chitinophagales bacterium | reverse complement strand
TACTGGCATCTAAGGTGGCAGTACCTCCGGCGCATATCGTGGTATTTCCTCCAAAACTGAAGTTCAAGTTAGCTCCGGCGG
The DNA here is from genome assembly GCA_964584555.1 of uncultured Chitinophagales bacterium. Taxonomy (GTDB): domain Bacteria; phylum Bacteroidota; class Bacteroidia; order Chitinophagales; family JADIYW01; genus JADJSS01. The sequence continues at coordinate 16,100 of CAZPBT010000028.1, read as the reverse complement.
AAATATTAATAGTATCTGCAAAAGTTCCGCAAGAAGTACTTACTGACGCTGCATAAGAACCCGTCTGTGTAACCGTGACAGAAGCTGCTGTGGCAAACAGATTCCCATCTTTGTACCAGTTTGTTGCAGCATTTCCGGTAGAAAGCACTCTGCTGAATGTTCCACAATACGATGTATCATTTCCTAAGCTGAATGATGCAGGGCAATTTAAGATAAAGTTTAGTGTATTAGAAATCGGTTGTGTCCCATTGGGATGAGTAATTGCTTTGATATAATGCGTACCTGTATTGCAAAAATTCAGCGGATTACCGTTTTGGCCGTTTGGTACTGTGTAAGCTATATATTTTGCACCAACAACAGAATCCAATATAATACCATTGCATTTATTTGTGGTATTATTCAAAACTCCGCCATTAGCAACGCTGGATGTATCTGTATTATCGAGATGAATGACATAATCGCCATCACCGGCATTTGGATTAGTATTATCAAAAACGGGCAATCCGCATCTGTCATAAGCCAATTTATCTGTACAGTTTCTGTTGTAAATGGTAGTGGTTCGATAACTGCTCACACAAGGTGTTTGATTGGGTGCATTATTAGCAAAAGACCCCGAAGTAGGACTATGAGTACAAGAACTTTGCAGAATATAAACTTTTTGACCGGTATTGCAGAGTTCATTAAAATTGTAGGCAAAGTCAACGCCATTACCTGTAAATACAATTACTAATGCATCCGGAGGAATAGAATCCGCTTGTCCCGCTGGTAAGATATTAGCGGCATTGCAGGATTGCTGATAAAACAAGTTCATCGTAGCTGCATTGGGTGTTGCAAAAGTACATGGATTAGTGCCAAAGTTGATATCTGTATTGTTCGGAATATCTATTTGTAAATTACTGACTTTAAAACCCTTTCCCGAAGTCATTAAAATATATTCATTGGCCGGTTCTGAACGTCCGTTATCATTACAAGCATCAATAAAAATACCTAATATTCGAGGGCATGTTGATGTAATTGGTTGTCCGTTACTGGTATTACTGTTGTCAATATGTATAAATCCTATACTGTCTCCCTGTCCTGCATATGGATTAAAATTTGGATTAGTAGACTGATAAAACACGATATTGCTGCCTGCCGGAATATTTGACCATGACACTAAAAATGAATCAATTCCGGAGTAGCAAAAGCTGTTATTCCCATGTTGTGTAAGGCTGATAGTTTGTCCTGACATAATATTGCTAAATCCCAGCAATGCAAGAGTCAGGCTGATAATAATTCTCATCGTTTATCTGATTATAGTAACATTTCCTTTATAAGTTTTTTTCATTCCCACACTGGCATCTTCCGTTTCAATGACAAAACCATAAGCTTCCAACTGAGCTGTTTTACCTTTATATGTTCCATCCCAACCTTTACTTACATCATTAGCCGGAACATCATATGCACTGAAAAGCAGTTGTCCCCAGCGATCATAAATCAGCATTTTTTTAACGGTTATAAAATTCCCGGAACTTCTAACCATAAATACATCATTGATGCCATCACCATTGGGCGAAAATGCAGTTGGTATCCAGACATCATGCATACAATTATTTCCGATTGCAATTGAATCAACCGCTTGACAATGATTAGAATCTGTAACAACTACCCAATACGTACCATCGGTATTAACAGTAATAGAAGAAGAAGTTTCTTGTGTATTCCATAAATAGGACGCCATATTCAAAGGAGCATGCAAAATAAGATTGCTGTTACAGATAGTCGTATCATTTCCTAAATTCAGGATTGGACTGTTAGCTAGTTTTATGATAATTGTATCGCTGGTAAAACCACATGCATTAGTGATTGTAGCAACATACGTACCAGCACCGGTTACAGTAATTGTTGCTGCTGTTGCCCCTGTACTCCACACAGTGGTTGCATCACCGGTAGAAAGTATGCGGGAAAAATTATTACAGTATGTTGTATCATTTCCAAGATTAAATGAAGGAGGAAGTGGAGCTGATTGAACAACGACTGTATCGCTTGCAAAACAACGCCCTTTAAATCCTGTAACTATGTATGTGCCCGTATTTCCGGTTGTAATCGTTTGTGTAGTTTCTCTATTCGGCAGCCATAAATAAGAATCAAATCCGATACCTGCATCTAAAGTAGTAGTTTGCTGACCGCAAATGGACAAACCCCCACTAATAGCAGGCTTTTCAATCTGTCTTGGATAAACAGCAACAATATTTCTATAAATTCCACAATTAGGTGTTTGGAATTCAATATCATAAGTGCCCGGTGAAATAAAGCTAAATGTATCTACTGCAACTAATCCTAAATCTCCGGCAAATAATATGAATTTAGCCGTATCGCCCGGACATATCGTATCTTCTTTTTTAGGTAATACATATTCAATACTCACTCTAGACACCGTAAACTGACCAGAAATTGAACAATTGCCCGAGTAAGCAGTTACAGTATATATCCCTTGTGAGTTGACTTGAATGGTTGGTGTGGTTGCATTATTACTCCATCTTACAGAGTCAAATTGTCCATTAGCAGAAATAGTAGCAGTTGTTCCACCACAAATAACTTGATCGCCTTCCAGTACTAAGTCTAATAATATTTCAGAAACATCTATATTGGTTTCTGCAAAACATCCATTTAAAAACGCAACAACAGAATAAGTTCCTGCTGTCGTAATAGTTATATTAGGTGTTGTCTCTCCGGTACTCCATCTTACAGAATCGAACTGACCAACTGCAGTAAGCATATTATTTACACCTCTGCAATGCGTGCTATCTCCGCTAATATGTATATCTACCTGTTGCTCACTTACAGTTGTATTTGCACTTGCAGAACATCCATTTTGATATGCTGTTACTGTGTAAGTTCCGGCTTCTGTTATAGTAATAAAATTAGTAGTAACACCATTGTTCCATCTTAATGAATCATATGAACCCTCTGCAACTAATGTAGTGCTTTGACCACTACAAAAAGTGCGGTTTCCTGATATTGCAACACTCAACTGATTTACATTAACGGTTACCGCTTCGCTTTTTGAACATCCATTTTTATAAACCGTTACGGAGTAAGTACCTGCTTGAGAAACTGTGATAGAATTAGATGAAGCTCCTGTATTCCATCGCAAGGAATCTGACTGCACGGCAACTGACAGTGTAGTAGATTGTCCATTGCAAATACTTGTATTTCCATTAATTTGAAATCCGAGATTACAAGTATCACAATTTTTAACTACAACTAAAACAGTTGTTGATTTAGAACAGTTCCCATCGAATGCTGTAATGTTGTAAATGATACTATCCTTTGTTGTACCTGAATACGTTAATAATTGTTGTACAGATGAACCTGTGCCTGCACTGGCACCACTAATTGAAGTTCCCCCACTAACCGTCCAGCTGTAGGTTGCATTCGGATCTGTGCCATCAATTTGAATATTGGTTGTATTTCCACTGCAAAATTCCTGACGTGTTGTATTTGTATTTACATCTACACATTTCAATTCGTAGCTAATCGTATTTGATATGGGTTGAGTGCCTTCCGGATGGGTAATGGCCTTAATAAAATATTTTCCGGCATTGCACAGATTAGTACTCAGCGGTAATTTTAATAGTGTATCTGAGTTAAAAATGAGCTTTGTGTAATCAATTCCGCCACAGCTGTCAACCGTATTTCTTCTGATACCATTATTGCTCACTCTTGCGGTGTCAGTTCCCTGCTGACGGATGGCGTATGTTCCGTCTAAATTAAAAATTCCACATCTGTCATACACAAAATTATCCTGACAATTTTGTCTGGTGTCAATAGCAATAGTTTTTCGGTAACGTGTAGTTGCCGTAGATGAACAACTTGGAGCATTTGTAAATGCACCAATAGTACGTGTACAACTGCTTTGCACTACATAGATTGGATAACCTAGGTTACACAAGCCATTAACATTGTATATTGTATTGACAGAATCACTGGTAAAACACAAAATAATTGCATTTGGCGGAATAGAATCAGAAGGTGAAACCGGAATAATATTAGCAGCATTGCATGAACCTACTTGCAAATTTGTAATTAATGCAGCATCAGGAGTTTTAAAGCCACATGGGTTAGTACCTAAATTGATATCATTATCATTGTTGTTACCACTGTTACTGTTAGCAGGGTCAAAATTTATGGCCAGATTATTCACTCTAATTCCAGAACCTGAAGTCAAGACCATGTATTCATTTTTAGGCTCTTGTCCAGTAGCACCACATGCATCAATGAAGATACCAAGTGTTTTTATACAAGTGCCAAAATTAATTGTATCAACTGGAAGTGCGTTTCCGGGAATATATCCTATACTATCGCCTTGTTGCAAATAGGGATTAAAAGTACTATCCTGGCTTTGATAAATTACTACATTGGTATTTGGTGGCAATCCGCTTGCAGATACATTATAAAATAAGGTATCATTTCCTGTTGAGCAAATTACAGAAGTTGCTGGTGATAAATTTATCTGAGTTTGTGCAGATACGAAAATTGCAATAAAACTCAATAAACTTGCTAAATACAAATTTTTCATAAACGTAATTCTATAACCCGTAAAGTTACGAATTGCTATCCATTTATTTGTAATGACGCATATTGAAACGACTATTTTCGGAATTAAATAACATCTTTACAACAGATATCCACAAATTCAGATGGGTGAACACCTTTTTATACCTTTCTTTGTCTATTTTTGGTTTGATTTTTGTTATCTGCAAGTATGAAAAATTTACTTTTTCTCCTAATATTTATTCCGGCATTTGCACTTAAAGCTCAAGATAAAAGTAAGACAATTGCTTTTCCTATGTTTAAGCTTTTGGCAATGGATAGTATCTCTTTTGTAGAAAACAATGAGCTCAATGATACATTGATTACTTTGTTTATCAATTTTAGTCCGGAATGCGACCATTGTGAACGCACTATTAAAAGCATTTTGGACAATATGTCTAAATTCCAGCAAACTCAAATCGTATTAACTTCATTTGAGCCTTTTGATAAAATCAGAAAATTTTACTTGGATAATTCATTGTATGCTTATAAGAACTTATTTGTAGGACAAGAAATAGATTATCAGTTAACCAAACAAATTCATTACGCCGGATTTCCATCGGTTGTTATGTTTGACAAAAACAAACAATGGATAAAAAGTATACACGAAGAAACGAATGCCAAAACTATTTTAAAGTCATTAAAACTCAAGTACAAGTAATTTCTTTTTTTCTCTAACACTTTATTTCATCAATTCGCATTTACGAAAACACTTAACTTAAGTTGAAAAAGGTCTTAATTTTTGGCTTTGCAAATTGCTTTTTTTATCTTGTATGAAAATTCATTTTTATGGCAAATTCATTTTTAGAAAAATATGGCAAATGGGCAATTATTACGGGCGCTTCCAGTGGTATTGGTGTAGAATTTGCTCATCAGCTGGCAGTTAAAGGCTTACATATTGTACTCGTAGCACGTCGCCGGCAATTACTGGAGAAAGTTGCCCATGAAATTGAAGCAAAATATCAGGTTCAAACCAAAATAATTGAATCTGATTTGAGTATAGACGGTTTCCAGCATGACATTCTTGAATCCGTAAAAGATTTAGAAATTGGCTTATTAGTGAATAATGCCGGAATGAACTGTGAAGGAGATTTTTACAGAGGTAGCCTTGAGCGCAATCTGATGATGATACAACTGAATGTCAAAGCTCCTTATGTACTGGCTTTTGAATTCGGCAAACAATTTATCAGCCGGGGCAAAGGCGGAATTATCTTTACTGCATCCACGTCTGCATTTAATGCACATCCTTACTTATCTCACTATGCTGCTACTAAGGCCTATATTCTCTCTTTGGCAGAAAGTATGAATTATGAGTTTAAGGATAAGAACGTAGACGTACTGGCACTTTGCCCGGGTATGACAGAATCTGAAATGACCAAAGGCATGAAAAAAAGTGCCATCCTAATGCCTGCACAACCGGTGGTGGAAAGTGCATTAAATCAATTGGGCAAAAGTTCATCTGTAGTTCCCGGATTCATTAACAAAACACAAGTATTTTTCAATACGCGTATTTTAAATCGTGATGGAGCAAAATTATTGAACGGGGCTATTTTGAAAAAGGTATTGCCCGGAGTAAGTAAGAAGAAGCAAAAATAGCCGACTTTATTTAAAAGGATTACTCCATTTTTTGTTAGTATACACATCGTTGCCGCTTAAGGTTTTTAAGAAGGCAATAACTGCATTTACTTCAGTTGCCGTTAAATGTAATTGCTGTCCAAATCCATTTGGTTTCAAACGGGCATCTAAATTCGTATTCTGAGGATTGGCATTGATATTCCCATAATGCCCAATAACTGTTTGCAGCGTAGTAATCACACCTGTATGCATCATCGGTGAATTGGGATTTCCGCTGGCATTAGTCAGATTGCGGAGTGATGGTGCTCTGGTATTGGTTAAGTCAAAGCCGGCTGCATTAAGTTTACCGATAATTCCATTATTGCCTGCATTGGGGTCAATATCAAATTCAGGTGCATTATGACAGCCGTTACAACCCAACCCGCCTGCCGTTCTATTGCCTACAGAATCAAATACAGGTGGTGTCAGAAAAAGTTGTTTCCCGTTATTCTCCTGTGCAGTAAAGTTGGGAAAAGGTTGTCCGTCATTGCCCACTTGAATACGTCCGGCATCATATTTAGAATCGAAAGACTGTATACTTCTTACAAACTGTGCCATACACTCTTGCAGTCTTGCTTCAGTAATTTGTGTATCGCCATAAACAAATTTAAACAGCTCCGTATAATAATTTAGTCCAGATAATTTAGTCAATAAATCAGTTATTCCTTGTCGGCCATTTGTACCACTAAATCCCATTTCATTAAAATCCTGAATTGGCTTAGTTGTCTGGATTTCCAATGTGGCAGCTCGCTCATCCCAAAAGAATTTATTTTCAGTACCAAAACGAGCATTCACCAATCGCATCGAATGGCGTCCTGTCAGTCCACCGGCAACCCCGTTACTGGCTAATGCCGTATCACTAAAAGCAAACTCTTGCTTATGACAACTTGCACAAGATATCGTATTATCTATACTTAGGTTTTTATCGTAAAATAGCACTCTGCCTAATGTTGCCTTTGCGTTTGTAATTGCGTTTGTACCTGTATTGTCTTTTCTTATATATGCAGGTATAGATTGGTTGGCATAATTTTCCAGACTGTTCAAATTGATATTCGAGCCGAATGCTGCTTCCACGGCTGGATAGGTAACAGTGTTGTCAGTTATTTCTGATTTTTTACATGCCGTAAAAGCAATCAAGGTAATTAGTGCAAAGAAAAAGTGTTTAATTTTCATAAATGTGTGTTATTTCTGCATTTGACTATTCAAAATTCCAAAGGTTTAATCTGATTCAATTATTTTCTGACTTTAATTTCCACAAGTTTTTACAAGATAAAAAAAAGAGGCTGAAAATTTCAGCCTCTGATATTTACAGTTTTTGAATTGTTCATTTTATTAGCATGGCAATGCATTGCATATTGCAGTCAAAACAGAAACGCCTAAATTCAATATAAGTGTACAAAGCAAACCGCCTATTACCGGAATAGTAGAAACACTGATGGCAGTACAGATGGCATCTCCGGCAAACATTCTGGTTAGCGATACTGCTAAATTGCACAAATCTCTTAAAGGACAAGCACTCAGACGTTCTGTAACACCAGCCGGATTAACCAACATGTTTTGCAAATCTGTATTAGATTGAATAGCTTTTGTAAACGTAGCCGTCAAGTCTGCTTGTTTCATTGAGCTTAACTGTGGGTATTTTTTATTCAACTCGTTTAATGCCACTCCAAAGTTTTGCAATAAACCAATAAAATGATCATAAGATACACCGGTTATTTGCTCCAAACGAGTATAGTCAGCATTTGTAGCAGTTTTGGCATTAATGCGGGCAGCAATAGCGCTCAATTCAGTAATATTATTTTCATCACTCAGCGATTGCACATCCAGTTGCACGCCCAAATCAGATGCAGCACTCAGTACATTTTTAAAAACTTGATCGTTTGCCAACTTAACATCTAAAGTATCAGAGGTAGTGGCAGCATTTTGTTTCTGACAAGAAACAAAAGAGAGTGTTGCAGCAACAGCAAGCAACAGCATTTTTTTCATTATATTTTTCATTGCAGGAAGTTATTTTATTAAAACTACAAACACTTGATTCAATTTCCTAATTAGCAACCAGCCAATAAAACTCCAATGTTGATTTCTTAACTAAAGATAATTAGCAGTGTATAAAATGGGATATGATAAAATTACTTTTTGCGTAGTTCAAAATTTTGTCCGAGATAAACGCGTCTTACTTGTTCATCTTCTGCCAAATCTTCAGCAGTGCCTTGTTTGATAATTTTTCCTTCAAACAATAAGTAGGCTCTGTCGGTAATAGACAATGTTTCGTGCACATTGTGATCGGTAATTAAAATACCAATATTTTTATATTTTAATTTTTCAACTATGTGTTGTATGTCTTCCACTGCAATCGGGTCGATGCCGGCAAAAGGTTCATCAAGCAAAATAAACTTGGGATCGGATGCCAGTGCTCTGGCAATTTCTGTTCGTCTCCTCTCCCCGCCTGATAATAATTTCCCCATGGATTTACGCACATGAGTCAAGCCGAATTCTTCAAGAAGAGATTCCAGTTTTTCTTTTTGTTCTGATTTTTTTAAAGGTGTAAATTCCAATATGGCTTTGATATTATCTTCCACACTCAAAGTACGAAAAACAGAATTTTCTTGGGGTAGATAGCCCACGCCTAATTTAGCACGTTTATACATGGCCACCCCTGAAATATTTTTTCCGTCTAGAAAAACATTTCCTTCGTTGGGTGTTACTAAACCTACTGTAATATAAAAAGTGGTTGTTTTTCCTGCCCCGTTAGGGCCAAGCAAACCTACACATTCACCCTGATTCACTTCGATTGAAACATGATCTACTACTTTTCGTCCGCTATATATTTTTACTAAATTCTCTGCACTTAATTTCATGCTGAAGGTTTCATATCTTTTAAACGAAATTCAATTTTAGTTTGGTTATTCCAAACATTGGCATAAAGCTGATAACAGATATCCACCGTTTCATTTTCTTCCAGCAGGTTAAAAAAATCGCCCATACCAAAAGCAATGCCGTTTTTAGGATGCTGACCGTCTTTCAGTATATTTAATTTGAGGTGATTATCTTTTAATAACTTACTGAATCCGGTATCGTAAACTTCTCTGGTGATAAAATTTGGACGCATATTGCCGGGACCAAATGGTGCCATTTGCTCTACAATATTATAGAATTTTTCATTGATATCATCCAACTGTATTTCGGCATCTATTTCGATTTGCGGAATGAGTTGTTCTGAAGTAATACGTTCACTTACTATTTTTTCAAAAGCTGCGGAAAAAGCATCTATTTTATCTAATTCTATCGTTAACCCTGCCGCATATTTATGACCGCCAAATTGCACTAAATATTCACTGCAAGTTTCAATAGCATCATGTAAATCAAAGCCGGGAACAGAACGACCAGAACCTACGGCTTTGCCGTTTGAAGCAGCTAATACAATAGTTGGGCGATGAAATTTTTCAATTAGCCTCGAAGCCACAATACCAATAACACCTTTATGCCAGTGCGACTGAAATAAAACCGTTGACTTTCTATCTGCATATTCTGTTGTATTTTCCAGCATTGAAAATGCTTCTTCAGTAATATCCTTATCTAAGTTTTTGCGTTCGTCATTATTTTGTTGCACTTTTTTGGTCTTCTCCAGTGCCATTTTCAAATCATTTTCAATAAGCAGTTCAACCGCTTCTGAACCGTGTGCAATTCGTCCGGCAGCATTAATTCGAGGACCAATAATAAATACTAAATCTGAAATTTCCAGTTTCTTGTCAATTTTCAATTCGTTCAATAATGCCTTAAATCCGGCTCTCGGATTTTCATTGACTTTATCCATACCGAACTTGGCTAGTATTCTGTTTTCTCCTGTTATCTGCACCAAATCGGAAGCTATGCTCGTCGCAACTAAATCCAGTTGCTGATATGCCTTTTCGATAGCTATATTATTTTTGATGCAAAAAGCCTGAATTAATTTAAATCCTATTCCACAGCCACTAAGCTCGTCAAAAGGATAAGTGCAATCTTTGCGTTTGGGATCTAAAATAGCAACGGCATCCGGCAATTCCTCTCCGGGCAAATGGTGGTCGCAAATAATAAAATCCATTCCTTTCGATTTTGCATAGGCAATTTTATCGTTTGCTTTTATGCCGCAATCCAAAGAGATAATTAGTTTCACATTTTGTTCAAAAGCGAAATCCATGCCGTCAAAAGAAATTCCATAACCTTCCGTATAGCGATTGGGAATGTAGGTAATGATATTAGCATAAAATTCATGAAAAAATGAATAAACCAAGGCAACAGCGGTAGTGCCATCTACATCATAATCACCGTAAACCATGATCTTTTCATTTGCAGCTATAGCTTGTTCTAATCTTTCAATCGCTTTATCCATGTCTTTCATCAAAAACGGATCGTGTAAATCAGATAAAGATGGGCGAAAGAATGCTTTAGCTTTTTCGTAAGTATCAATGCCTCGTATGGCTAATAATTTACAAATGACAGGATGAATTTTAAGCGATTGCTGCAATTGGGCAACCGTATCGGCATCAGCATCCGACAATATCCATCTTTTTTGCGTAATCATATTTTCTGCAAAATAGTCAGAAATATCGTTTTATTTGTAATTAATTTAAAATTTAACGGTCTTGCCAGCCTTAATTTTATTTTTTACTTAATATTACTTTCTTTTTCTGCTAAAATAGGTAGTCTAATTTTGCTTCGATATCAAATCTAAAAATCATGCTGACAAAATTTATTTATATGAGCGTGGGAACGGCAGCCGTGTCTATCGAAAAGTTTAAAGAATTACTGGAGGATTTGATTCAGAATGATGCTTTTATAGAAGATGAAGGCAAACGGATTGTTGATGCCCTTTTGCACGACATGCGGGAAAATATAGATCACTATCGCCAAAATGCTCAGTTAAAATGGGATGATTTTCTGGAAACAAACGGATTTGCAAAAATCAAACATGCCAAATCTGATATGGAACATTTTGTAAAAGATGTAAAAGAAAATCCTTTTGCATTACTTACCCGCTGGGAAAAAGAAAGCTGAAACCTGCTTCTTTCAAATCAAACAAATCAAGCTTATACCAATCCTTTTTTATAAGCTATTTTCAGCAACGCAGCCGTATTGTTTACGTTTAATTTGGCAAGCATATTTTTGCGGTGTGTTTCCACTGTATTTTTACTGATAAATAGTTTTTGGGCAATATCCTGAGAAGTCAAACCCAAGGCTATTAATTGCAAAATTTCCAACTCTCGTTGAGTTATCAATGCAGCCAACTCATCATAGTTACGGTCATCCTCTTTATCATCCGAGTTGGACATAGAGCTGATTAATTTTTCCTGTGCTTCCGGATGAAGGTAGGGTTTATCTTGGTAAACCGTTTCAATCGCTTTCAGCAATTCATCTTTGGAAATATTTTTGAGCACATAGCCTTTTGCCCCTATCTCCAGGCATTCCTTTATAAATCTTGGCTCTGAGTGCATCGTCAGCATCAGCACTTTCACATCTTGTTGAGATTGTTTCAGTTGTTTCGTAGCCTCAATACCATCCATTACCGGCATATTAATATCCATTAAAACGACATCCGGTTTGGTTTGCTTAATCAAACTCAAGGCCTCGCTGCCGTTATGGGCTGTACCTGTAATTTTTATCCCCGGCTCATCCTCCAAAAGTGACACAATTCCATCTAAAAATATCTGATGATCGTCTACTATTACTAATTTAATTTCTTGCATATGTATTTATATTCGTGAGCAAAGGTAATTCTATTCATCAATTTTCGAGCCGAATTTAAGATATTTTATAAATGAGAAGAGTTTTCTGTTCTTCAGATACTGTAAATCCTGCTCATGTGCGTATGCCTCCTGTTCAAAAGAGATATTTTTGTAAGCTTTAAATCCGTCTCTATATTTCAGCCATAATAACAAAAATTCCAGTCCATACCAGATATAAAAAAAGATGATAAGCATTTCCAATTGTTGCCGGATATGTATTTTCTCGTGATTGATAAATATTTTGTCTTTTTTAATGTCTTGATTTTCTACAATGATAAATGGAAAAATACTGATACCGCCAATATTCTTCGGAGTAAAATATTTGATAAACCATGCACTTACCCAGACAATCATGTAATTAAATTTCAATTAAAAATACTAAAACCTTAGCAGGATTGGATATGTTGCTTAATTTTATAAAAAAATAAAATGGCATCTCGCAAATACGACATCATTATTTACGGCTGTACAGGTTTTACAGGAAAGTTGGTAGCACAGTATTTTGCCGACCATGTGGACATTACAAAAATAAAATGGGGCATTGCCGGAAGAAATATAAATAAACTGGAAGCACTGAAAGCTAAATTTATTTTGGCCAATAAAGCCAATTATGATATTGGAGTGTTTGAATGTGATGCAACAAATATGCAATCACTTCTGGATGTGAGTGGAAGTACCAAAATTCTGATTTCTACGGTAGGGCCATATGCGCTGTATGGCGAAAATACCGTTGCCGCTTGTGTAGCCACAAATACTCATTATTGCGATATCACGGGTGAGCCTGCCTTTGTACAAAATATAATAAAAAAATTTGGTGCTGAAGCCAGAGAAAAGGGGCTTTATATCATCAACTGTTGTGGTTTTGACAGTATTCCTGCTGATGCAGGTGCATTTTTTACAGCCATGCAATTACCTGCCAATGAGCAAAAAACGATAAACGGATTTGTCAGTACAAATGCCAGTTTTTCGGGTGGAACTTATGCTTCTGCCATCAATGCTTTTTCAGAAATGGGAAAAAGTATTTCCTTATTCGGAACAAAAAAACCGGAAAAGATATCCGAAAAGAAAAAACAAAGAGCTAATACTACAACACTCCCCTATTTTGAAAAACAAATAAATAAATGGGCATTGCCAATGCCGGTGATTGACCCATGGATAGTACAACGAAGTGCTAAACTCAGGTCTTCAGTTTATGGCAGTGATTTTCACTATGCACAGTTTATGGCTATCCGAAAATTGCAACAAGTAATTAGCTTAGTGGGAAGTGTGGGCGCCGTAATTATCGGTGCGCAAATTCCGCCAATTAAAAACATGTTGCTTAACCTTAAGAAAAGTGGTGAAGGTCCATCGCAAGAGCAAAGAGATAAAAGTACTTTTCAGGTAGTATTTTTAGGTAAAAGTGAAACGATGCAGGTCAAAACAAAAGTATCCGGAGGCGACCCCGGTTATACGGAAACATCTAAGATGTTATCTGAAACTGCGCTTACGCTCTTGGCTAATTTAGACAAAATGGATACGCCGACAGGAATTACTACACCTGTAGGTGCTTTGGGAAGTAAGCTGATCGAAAAACTAATCAGCAAAGGAATTCGTTTTGAGGTGATTAATGAGTAAAAGTAGGGAGTAGGGAGTAGTAAGTAGTGAGTAGTAAGTATAGTAAAGAGTGTAGGGATTTGTAAAAAGTGAAAAACAAATGAATCTAGTTGTAGCCTAAACTATTCAAAAATTAACATTAAACATTAAGCATTAAGCATTAAACATTAAGCATTAAACATTAAGCATTAAGCATTAAACATTAAGCATTAAACATTAAGCATTAAACATTAACTATGTTACATCGCCCGAGAAGAAACAGGAAATCAGCAGCAATTCGTGGAATGGTGCAAGAAATTCATCTTCATTCCAGTCATTTAGTTCAACCTCTTTTTTTGGTTGACGGGAAAAACAAGCGTAATCCCATCAAGTCTTTGCCATCGCAAGCGCAATTGAGCATTGATGTCGCAATCAAAGAAATTGAAGCTTGTATGAATTTGGGTGTGAACAGTTTTATCTTGTTTCCGGCAGTAGAAAATGCACTTAAAGACAAAAAAGCAAGCTACAGCTATTCGCCAAAGAACTTTTATTTAAAAGCTATCAAAGAATTTAAAAAAGAATTTCCCGAATGTTGTTTAATCAGCGATGTAGCTATGGATCCATACAGCAGTGACGGTCATGACGGCTATGTAGAAAACGGAAAAATCAACAACGATAAAACGTTGCCGATATTAGCGAAGATGTCTTTAGCGCAAGCGCAAGCCGGCATAGATATCCTTGGACCGAGTGATATGATGGATGGTCGTGTGGGTTATATCAGAGAACTCTTAGATGCCGACAATTTTCAGGAGGTGGGCATTATGAGCTATACGGCAAAATATGCCAGTGCTTTTTATGGACCATTTCGTGATGCACTCGATTCTGCACCAAAAAGTGGTGATAAAAAAACATATCAAATGAATTTTGCCAACAAAAATGAAGCCTTACTTGAAGCAGAACTTGACTATAGTGAAGGAGCAGACTTTTTGATGGTGAAACCTGCAACTTGTTATTTAGACATCATACAAGATTTGAAACAAAACTTCCCAATTCCTATCGCTGCTTATCATGTAAGTGGTGAATATGCAATGTTGAAAGCTGCGGCACAAAACGGCTGGCTGGATTTCAACAAAACACTCGATGAAACCTTGACAGCAATTCGACGTGCCGGTAGCGATGTCATAATTACTTATGGTGCAAAAGAGTGGGCGGAAGCAGTTGTTGATTAGTTAATTAGTTAATTAGTTAATTAGTTAATTAGTTGATTAGTTGATTAGTTGATTAGTTAATTAGTTAATTAGTTAATTAGTTAATTAGTTAATTGGTTGATTGGTTCATTGATTGGTTCATTGATTGGTTGATTGGTTAATTAGAAATAAATCATGATAAATATTCTTATTCTGGGTGGTGGACGCTTGATTGGTCAGAATTTATTGGCAAAGCTGGTAAAGAATAAACATTATACCATTACTACTTTCTCCAGAGGGACTACTGCTTCATCTCCAGATTTTTCGGTTAACCGACTTTTTGGCGACAGGAGAAAAACGGAAGATCTCAGTCAAATAACCGTTAGAGATTGGGATATTGTTATTGACTTATCGGGTTACTGGCCGGATGCACTGAAGCAACAACTTGAACAACAAAAAGGAAAAATTGGAAAATATATTTTTATCTCTACTTCAAGTTTATTTAATTTTGATGAAAATAATCCGCATTTTATAATTGAAGATGAACCTACCGTAAGTTGTAGTCCGGAACAAATAGCAGATGAAACGGGTGCTTCTTATAATGCCAGAAAAGCGGAGTGTGAACGTGTATTGCAACAATTTTCACAACTCAGTTATGTGATATTGCGCCCGGGATTGATATTAGGAAAACATGATTACACTCAACGACTTTATTATTGGCTTTATCGCATTAATAAGTGTCAGCCTTATTTACAACCTGAAAACTTCAACAATCGCATTGCATTTACCGATGTGGATGATTTGTGTGCAATGATCAAATTTTTTATTCATACTCAACAGCAATATACTATTTATAATGCCATTTCCTTCCATGCTTCATTAGCAGAAATTGTTGCATTCACTCAACAAAAAATAAATAAAAAGCCTGAAGCTGTAATTGCCACCGACGAGTTTTTAGATAATCATCAAATACAAGAATGGGTGGATTTACCACTTTGGCTTAAAAATGAATTTATGCTGATTGATAATTCGAGAATCAAACAAACTATTGATTTCCCGCTTTCAACACTTTCTGCAACAATAAGCAAACTGCTTCAATACTATGAGCACGATTGCCATTGGCCAATACCAAATACTTCGCCTCCTTCCCTTTCCTTAGAGCGTGAACAAAGCCTGATAAATGAACTTACTAACCTGAGTTCGGGATAAAAATAGTTGATTTTTTAGCTATAAGCACCTCCTTTTAATTCCTCCTCCATTTTTAAGTTGGAGGGAAAAAATTAGGAATCAACTGTTTTTTTACCATCTTTTTCTTAACTCGAACTCAGTTTGATGCACTTTTATAGCAAACTATAATAAAGCTCATTGAGCTGGTTGGCACTGATGTCAA
>CAZPBT010000027.1:13932-19912 GCA_964584555.1 uncultured Chitinophagales bacterium | reverse complement strand
GTAGATAAACTCAAAAAACAACGCGACGAAGCTATTGAAGAGGTGTTGGAAGAAATATTACCACAGGCATTTGCGGTGGTTAAAGAAACTGCTCGCCGTTTTTCGACCAATGAAATTCTGACTGCAACAGCTACTCAGCTTGACAGAGATTTGGCCGTAAAGAATAAATTTATCCAAATCAATGGCGATAAAGTGAGCTATCCAAATTCGTGGCTGGCTGCAGGTGGCGAAATAAAATGGAATATGGTGCATTATGATGTGCAATTGCTCGGCGGTATGGTGTTGCACAGAGGGAAGATTTCGGAAATGGCTACAGGTGAAGGGAAAACCTTGGTTTCCACTTTGCCGGCATACTTAAACGCCTTGGCAGGATGTGGTGTACATATTGTAACGGTGAATGATTATCTGGCTAAGCGTGACAGCGAATGGAATGGTTTACTATTCAACTTCCTGGGTGTTACAGTTGATTGTATTGATAAACATGAACCAAATACCGATGCCAGAAGAAATGCATATTTGGCAGATATTACGTATGGCACCAATAATGAATTTGGTTTTGATTATTTGAGAGATAATATGGTGCATGATGCCAGCCAGCAGGTACAGCGCAAATTGCATTATGCCATCGTGGATGAGGTCGATTCAGTTCTTATTGACGATGCCCGTACACCTTTGATTATTTCAGGACCTGTACCCCGTGGAGAAGAACAGATGTTTTATGAATTAAAACCGCGTATAGAACGACTGGTGTCTGCTCAGAAAAAAATGGTACAGGATTTTCTCGTAACCGCTAAAAAACAAATTGCTGAAGGAAATACCGGTGTAAAAGAAGGCGAAGGCGGTTTGGCATTATTGCGGGCACATCGGGGATTGCCCAAAAATCCGGCACTCATCAAGTTCTTGAGTGAAATGGGTGTGAAGCAAATCCTGATGAAAACAGAAAACTACTATCTGCAAGATCAGCAAAAAGAAATGCCTAACTGCGACCGGGAACTTTATTTTACCATAGACGAAAAAAACAATCAGATTGATTTGACCGAAAAAGGTATCGAGTTGATTACAGCATCAGGTGAAGAAAAAGATTTCTTTGTGATGCCGGATATCGGAGCAGATATTGCCGAAGTGGAAAATGCAGACTTAACTCACGAAGAAAAATTAGAACAAAAAGATGAAGTGCTGAAAAACTTCGCCATAAAATCTGAACGCTTACACACCGTTAACCAATTGCTGAAAGCTTATTGTTTGTTCGATAAAGATGTGGAATATGTCATTATCGAAGACAAGGTGAAAATTGTTGATGAACAAACAGGACGTATCATGGAAGGCCGACGATACAGCGATGGTCTTCACCAGGCAATTGAGGCTAAAGAAAATGTTAAGGTTGAAGCAGCTACCCAGACTTTTGCAACCATTACCCTGCAAAATTTCTTCCGTATGTATCACAAATTAGCCGGTATGACAGGTACGGCTGAAACGGAAGCTACAGAATTCTGGGAAATCTATAAGTTAGATACGGTAGTAGTGCCTACCAATAAAGCGACATCTCGCGATGATAAAGAAGACTTGGTATTCAAAACCAAAAGAGAAAAATACAATGCCATTATTGAAGAAATAGGCAGACTGAAAGATGCCGGACGTCCGGTGTTAGTGGGTACAACAAATGTGGAGGTATCTGAGTTGTTGAGCCGGATGTTGAATATGCGGAAAATTCCACACAATGTACTCAATGCAAAACAACATGCTCGCGAAGCAGAAATTGTAGCGGAAGCAGGTAAAAACGGACAAGTAACGATTGCTACGAACATGGCAGGGCGTGGTACGGATATAAAATTGGGATTAGGCGTAAACGATGGCGGCGGTTTGGCTATTATCGGTTCAGAAAGACACGACTCTCGCCGTGTGGACAGGCAGTTGCGTGGTCGTGCCGGTCGTCAGGGTGACAGAGGTTCTACCCAGTTTTATGTGAGCCTGGAAGATGAGCTCATGCGCTTGTTCGGATCTGACCGTATTGCAGGCTTGATGGATAAAATGGGCTATAAAGAAGGCGAAGTTATCCAGCATTCCATGGTGTCTAAATCTATAGAGAGAGCACAGAAAAAAGTGGAGGAAAATCATTTCGGCACCAGAAAAAGATTATTGGAATATGATGACGTGATGAATGCACAGCGCGATGTAATTTATAAACGTCGTCAGCATGCATTAATTGGTGAAAGAATTTCATTTGACTTAATTAATATGTTTTATGACTTGAGTTATGAAATTTGTAACGATGCGAAAATTTCTCAGGATTATGAGGCATTTAAACTTGACTGTTTCCGTTATCTGACTGTTGATACGAGTATTAGTGAAGCAGATTTGAAAAACCTGAAAACGGATGATTTAGCCCATCACTTATATACGGAAGTACACGAAAAATACAACCGCAAATCGGATGATATCATCAAGCATACTTATCCTATTGTGAAGAATGTATATGAAAGTAATTCCGCTCAGTACAAAAATATAGTTATCCCGTTTAGCGATGGCAACCGTGAAATCAATATCATTGCCAATCTCGAAAAAGCATACAACAATAAAGGTCGTGAACTGATAAAAGTTTTTGAACAAAATATCATATTATCCTTTATCGATGAATACTGGAAAACGCATTTGCGCCAAATGGATGAACTGAAACAATCAGTACAAATGGCCGTTCACGAACAAAAAGACCCTCTTTTGATTTTTAAATTTGAGGCTTTTGAATTGTTTAAACAAATGCTGTCTCAGATTAATAAAGAGGTGACTACTTTCTTAATGAAAGGATTCTTACTGACAGAAGATACTCAGCAGATTCAGCAAAACAGAGAACGAAAAGTAGTAGAGAAAACACGCGAATCAAGAGGTAATGAACAAGGGCAACTGGGCGAAGAATTCAAAGGTGCAAACACCGGAAATGAAACGCAAGTGAAACAAATGCCCGTGCGTGCTGAGCAAAAAGTGGGCAGGAATGAACCGTGTCCTTGTGGCAGTGGTAAAAAATACAAACATTGCCATGGAAAAGATTTGGCTTAAAATTTGTTAGTTTTGTATTGCTTATGAAAAATGGGATTTTATTTTTAGTACTAATTTTGGCTTTTACATATATAAAAGCGCAGGATTATTGGAATGATAGTACAGATGTGGAAAATAATATCTTATTTTTCAAAGACCCGCGTGTGGATGTATTGCAAAAAATGTACTCGTATAATAAAACGGTAAAAGTGGTAACTGAGAAACTGATACGTGTACAAGTGATGCAAGGCTCAAACAGGGATGAAGTATTTGCCGCTAAAACCAAATTCAGTCAGCGTTTTCCGGGAATCCCCACATATATTACTTATGCTTCTCCTAATTTTCGTCTTCGTGCAGGAGAATTTGCTTCTACACAGGAGGCACAAAAATTTTTACAACAACTCAAGTCTATGTTTCCTGCCAGTTTTATGATAGAAGAAAAAACAAGCAACGACACGGATAAAGACAAAAACAAGCAAACAGGCAGTAAAACAAAGACACCTGTTAAATCAAAATAATTTGTAAAGCTGAGAACGCTTACCCGCACTATTTGGATACTTTCGTTAGTCAGTCTCTTTACGGATATGGCCAGCGAAATGTTATATCCGGTGATGCCTGTTTATCTCAAAAAGATCGGATTTTCTGTCTTGCTGATTGGTATTCTGGAAGGAATAGCAGAAGCAGTGGCAGGCTTGAGCAAGAGCTATTTCGGCAAACTTTCCGATGTATCGGGTAAGCGCGTTCCTTTTGTTCAATTCGGATATGGACTTAGTGCCATTTCAAAACTCTTGCTCGCCATTTTTATTTACCCCGTTTGGGTATTTTTATGCCGCACACTGGATCGGGTAGGAAAGGGGATACGCACCGGAGCAAGAGATGCGCTATTGTCACATGAAGCCACACCAGAAACTAAGGCTACCGTATTCGGATTTCACCGTTCTATGGATACGCTGGGTGCAGTATTGGGACCTGCACTGGCGCTGGTTTTTTTATACTATTATCCCGAACAATATAAAACACTGTTTTTAATCGCATTTATTCCAGGTGTAATGGCTATTGCAGTAACTGCTTTGCTGCGGGAAAGCAAAAAAACTAAGCCAAATGTAACAGAGCAGCGTGTTTCATTTTTCACAATCATCCATTATTGGAAAGAAAGTCCTCTGCTTTACAAACGGCTGCTTTTGGGTTTGCTTCTGTTTGCTTTATTTAACAGCTCTGATGTGTTTTTATTATTGAAATTAAAACAAGAGGGAATGAGTGATACTACAGTAATCGGAGTCTATATTTTTTATAATTTAGCCTATGCTTTACTGGCATTCCCAGTTGGTATTTTAGCAGATAAATTAGGATTGAAACTGCTTTTTTTATCCGGTCTGCTCGCATTTATTGTCGTGTATGTTGGTATGTCGTTTAATGGATCAATGTACTACTATTTACTTTTGTTTTTACTCTATGGCTATTACGCATCGGCAACTGAAGGTATAGCAAAAGCCTGGATTAGTAATATTTCTGAAAAAAAAGATACCGCAACAGCCATAGGTACATACAGCGGATTTCAGAGCATTTGTGCCTTGTTTGCCAGTGCCCTTGCCGGATGGTTATGGTTCAGTTTCGGAGCACAAGCAACATTTATAACAACCGGCATAATGGCTATACTGGTTGCAGTTTATTTATGGAAGATGCCTTATAAAGTTGTCAACTGATGGCAATTATTAAAACTTGATAACCTGAGTTTGGTATAAGAAAAATAGAGTAAAAAATAGTTGATTTCTCATTTTTCCTCCAAATAACAACGAGGAGGAATAACGAGGTGTGGTTCTTAATAAAAAAAATTAACTATTATTATGTTGAAGCGCTTATCAAAAACTCAGGTTGGTAATTACTCAAATAGAAGCATTTTTTTTTGGATAAAAATCCACTATCCGTAGCAATCTACATCTATGGTTGCTCTTACTGCTTTCGTATTTTCGTATTGATATAACGCAGCAATTGTCTGCCGGATATCGGC
Source organism: uncultured Chitinophagales bacterium (assembly GCA_964584555.1). Classification (GTDB taxonomy): domain Bacteria; phylum Bacteroidota; class Bacteroidia; order Chitinophagales; family JADIYW01; genus JADJSS01. The sequence continues at coordinate 14,874 of CAZPBT010000027.1, read as the reverse complement.
TTTTATTTGAGCCAGATTATTTGCATTTCTAGGAATCTTTATATATAAATCCCGCAGATAGAGGTTGTTTATCTTTTGAATGATGGGTGCGTTGGGGCCTACTATCCAACCTGAATACCGAGTATTTAGGAATTCCGCTATTTTATTAGCGGCCGCTACTACGGTCTTTAATTCTTTATGTTTTAATGTGATTTGTATCAAACGAGAATAAGGCGGATAGTCGAATTGTTTGCGCTCCAGCATTTGGAAATTATAGAAATCATCATAGGCATTATGCAGCACATAATCGACAATTACATGATGTATATTGCCGATTTGTATCAGCACTTTTCCTTGCTTTTCTTTCCTGCCTGCTCTGCCGCTTACTTGTACTAATAATTGGTATGCCCGCTCTAAGGCTCGAAAATCAGGATAGGCCAGCAAGGCATCTGCATTTACTACACCCACTAAATTGACCCGCTCAAAATCCAGTCCTTTGGTAACCATTTGAGTACCTACTAAAATATCGAATGCGCCTTCTTCAAATGCAGTAATTATTTTTTCATGCCCTTTTTTAGTGCGTACTGTATCATAATCCATCCGCCCTATTTGCGCCAGCGGAAACATCATTTTTAAATCATCTTCAAGCCTTTCTGTACCAATGCCCTTTTGTTGCATATCATGCGAGCCACAAGCTTTGCAGACATGAATCATACTTTGTGAATAGCCGCAATAATGACAGCGTAAATCATTGGTGAATTTATGATAAGTCAGGCTCACATCACAGTTTTTGCATTGCGGAATCCAGTTACAAACTTTGCAGGCAATATAAGGAGCATATCCTCTTCTATTCTGAAATAAAATAACCTGCTCTTTTTTGTTCAATGCATCATGTATGGCATCACGTAATACGAATGTTATACCAGTGGTGATTTCTTTTTTTCTTGCTGCTTCCGTAAGACT
>CAZPBT010000027.1:0-13832 GCA_964584555.1 uncultured Chitinophagales bacterium | reverse complement strand
CGTTCTGCATTGTTGAATTTGGAATGATAAACACCTATTCTGCCAAGTGTTTTTTCTAAGCGCTGTATCAGTTGTGCAGTTAAGGCAATTTCCGGCAATAAGAATAAAACCTGTTTGCCTTTTTCCAGTTGTGCTTTAATTAATTCAATATAAACTAAGGTCTTCCCGCTTGAGGTGACTCCATGTAATAACACGGTAGGTTTCTCTTTGAAATGTAAATTAATGGCTTCATAGGCACGAGTCTGTTCTTCAGAAAGGGTGTATGCTGTTTTCTCGTTTAATTGTTCATATGAAATGCGATCAACCGGCATTTCCATGATTTCAAAAATCTGTTTTTTTACTAATGCATCTAATGAAGAAGCAGATGCGTTTGCCTTTTTAAGCAGTTCCGATTTTTTAATAATTGCCTGTTTTGATTTTAAATCGAAATAAGACAAAAGCAAAGCTTCTTGTTTGGCATGTTTAGAAGCCTCATCAAATACTTTTCGCATTGCTTTTTCATCTTGTTCCAGATAAGCTTGAAGTCTGACAAATGATTCAATTCGGGGTTGATATTTTTCATTTAAGGTCTCCTTTAAATAAGCTACTTTTTTGTTTAATAGCTGTTGAATGGTTTTTGAAAAGAATTTTTTAGATAAAATCAGTGCGATATCCTGATAGCTGAGTTCATCCTGATGTTCGAGAGCTGAGGCAATTAAATATTCATCGTCTTCCAGTGTCAAAATATCTTCGTTGTAAATGGGATTTTTTACTAAGGTTGTTTCTGAACTCAATTTAAAAAATGAAGGCAATGCGGCTTGCATCACTTCTCCAATTGTACACATATAATAATTCGCCATCCATTTCCAAAAAGTCAAGTGAGTTGGTGTAATAATTGGAAGTTCATCCAGTATAGACAAGATAGGTTTAGGAACGTAATCTGTGGGGGCTTGGTTGGAAATCTCTGCAATTAGGGCAGCATAAATTTTTTGTTTGCCAAACTGGATTTCTGCCCGTTTTCCAATCGCAATTTCTGATTCCAGCTCTGGCGGAACAGCGTAGGTATATAGTTGCGGCAATGCCTGTGGCAGTATGATTTTGACAAATATGTGATATGGAATTAAACTCTCCAAGGCTGTCAACTCATTTTAAAGATTAAATTTGCTTATTTTGTAACAAAATAAAGAAATGCAAACGATTATAGAAATAAAATATGCCTTAGAAAAAGAAACAGGGAGATTATTTGATGCTTTAGATGCTATAAGTGATGATAATTATGTTGAAAAGCAACATAAAGGTAAGTGGAATGCAGCGCAGCAAGTAGAGCATCTGACGATAGCCAATGGCATGACTACTTTAGTTTTTCGTACTCCGCAGATTGTTTGCAAATTGATTTTTCCGGAAAATTTACGTGGGAATAAATCTTATGATGAGGTAGTTAAACAGTATCAACATGCATTACAAGCCGGGGCTAAATCAACTTTTGCCTATAAGCCGAAAGTAAATGCAATTATGAATAAAAGCAGAAGTTTATCGTTGTGGAGATCGTCTTCCAAATGGCTGACTGATGCTATATCATCTTGGGATGAAAATAGTATGGATGCGTGGTTGTTGCCACATCCCATTTTAGGCAAAATAACACCGAGAGAGCTCTTATTCTTCAGTGTTTATCATATCCAACATCATCGCAAAAGCATTATGAGTATGTACACTATCGAAAACCTGGACTTATTATAGAAATAATATGATAATTCGATAATTCATTAATTTGATAATGAAGAATTGAAGAATAGCCATGAAGTGGCGAAATTTTGACTTCTTATAAAACCACCCTCTTTAACTCCCAATTTGTTTTTAAGAAGGGCTTGAAGGAGATAACTTAATTCCATCCCATTTGAAAAGACAAAAATAAAATCCAAGCCACGTAGTGGCTGAACCTTTGTAATTGAAATAACCCTGATTAGAAAAAAGCCACATAGTGGCGACATCTTATTTTTTGGATGAATATAATACGTACCTTAGTTTCAATAAAAGTAGAATTAGAGCCGGATTTTACAAATCCTTTGTAAAAAAATTTGAAAATTTAGATTTGCTTTTACAAAAAAAAAGGGCTTAAATCATTAAGCCCTTTTCTCTGTTTTTTCATTTCGATTAGTCAACGATTAACATGGCATCGCCGTACGAAAAGAAATTGTATTTTTTTTCCATGGCTTTTGTATAAGCTTCCATCGTCAGCTCATAGCCCGCAAATGCAGATATCATGATAATCAAGCTGGATTTCGGCACGTGGAAATTGGTAATCATGCTGTTGGCTATACTGAAATCATACGGCGGATGGATAAATAAATTCGTCCAGCCTTCCATTGTTTTTAAATAGCCTTCTGCACTTACTGCAGTTTCTAAAGAACGCATAACCGTAGTACCTACAGCGCAAATATTTTTCTTTTTATCAATGCCTTTATTTACAATCTTCGTGCAGCGTTCGTCAATCTTAAAATATTCTGCATCCATCTTATGCTTGGATAAATCTTCTACGTCGATTGAACGGAAAGTACCCAAGCCGATATGCAAAGTCAGCTCAGCAAAATCAACGCCTTTAATTTCAAGGCGTTTCATCAGCTCTTTGCTAAAGTGCAAGCCGGCAGTAGGCGCAGCAACCGCACCTTCTTCTTTAGCATAAACTGTTTGGTAGCGGTCTTTATCTACTTCTTCCGCATCGCGTTTTATATATTTCGGCAATGGTGTATTGCCCAGTTTTTCCAACACGGCTTTGAAATCATCATCGCTGCCTTCAAATAAAAAGCGGATGGTTCTGCCTCTGGATGTTGTATTGTCAACAACTTCGGCAACCAAATCATCATCACCGAAATACAATTTATTACCAACACGAATTTTTCTTGCCGGGTCAACTAATACATCCCATAAGCGCAAATCATGGTTGAGTTCGCGAAGTAAAAATACTTCAATTTTAGCACCTGTTTTTTCTTTAGTACCATACATTCTTGCCGGAAACACTTTGGTGTTGTTGACAACCATAACATCGCCGTCATCAAAATAATTCAATACATCCCGAAAGATTTTATGCTCTATTTTTCCGGATTTGCGGTGTACCACCATAAGCTTGCATTCATCTCTGTTTTTGGAGGGATAAAGGGCAATTTTTTCTTTAGGAAGTTCGAAGTCGAATTGTGATAATTTCATAAATGTGATTTTATTTTACGGAATAAAATTTTTTGGAAGTGCAAATGTAATAATTCTTTTTCATTAACCACTAACTAAGGTATTTGTTTTAACTTTGTTTAATGTTCCGTACCCTCACCGAATCTTTTAAACTGACTTTACACCAGTTGTGGGCTAACAAGTTGCGTACTTTCTTGTCGTTGTTTGGGATTACTGTGGGAATTTTCAGTATAATCGCCATCCTTACTTCTGTGGATGCGTTGCAGAATAACATCAGTTCATCCATACGTTCGCTTGGAGATAATGTATTGTTTGTCAATAAATGGGCATGGACATTTGACGGGCCAAGTGATTATCCGTGGTGGAAATATTTTGAGCGCCCCAGTGTGAAATACAGTGATTATAAATACGTAGCAGAAAAATCGAAACTGGCAGATTATGTAACTTTTGAAATCAATCCAAGGCAATTTCCTGAAGTGAGCTACAAGGACAAAAAAACAAGAAAAGCCAATATTTCCGGTGTGATGGATAACTATGGAAAAATCTTTAATCTGGAAACAGAAAAAGGAAGGTTTCTATCTTCCATGGAAATAGCTAACGGTATAAATGTATGTGTGATTGGGAAAGATATTGCAGAAAAACTGTTTAATCCGAATGAGGAAATATTGGATAAACAAATTAAAATTGATGGAAAAGAAGTCAAAATAATTGGAGTCATCAAGAAAAAAGGGCAAGATCTGCTGGGGTTTAATTATGATAAATCAATTGTAGTGCCGTATAACTTTTATGTCAGAAATTTTAGTGATGATGACAATCAGACGGATAAAACGGTAGAAGTGCATATCCGCCCCAGCGAAAGCATGGATGAGCTCAAAAATGAATTGATTGCGCTAATGCGGTCATCGAAAAAACTGCGTCCTAAACAAGATGATAATTTTTCACTCAATGAACTAAGTGTAATCGCAAAAGGGTTTGACGGACTATTTAGCGGACTTGACATAGTCGGGTTGATTATAGGCGGACTTGCTGCCTTAGTAGGTGGCTTTGGTATTGCGAATATCATGTTTGTTTCTGTATCTGAACGAAAGGCTATTATCGGCATCAAAAAGGCACTCGGGGCACGACGCAGAGATATCCTCACCGAGTTTCTGTTGGAATCTGTTTTTTTGTGTTTAATTGGTGGCGCAATCGGTCTGTTATTAGTTTATTTGTTAGCCATTGCAGCTACAAATGGCACCGGTATGGAGTTTACGCTTAATCTGAAAAATTCACTAATCGCTATCTTTCTGTCCATTATTTTAGGCATTTTATCCGGGATTATTCCGGCTTTCTTGGCCGCCAAACTCGATCCCGTAGAAGCAATCAGAAGTAAATAGCAATCCCATAATTTGAGAAATCATCGTTCCTTATACTAACCCTTACTACTCACTACTTATCCTAGTTTCTCATCTGTTATTTAACATTAAACACTAAATTTAACCGATAATTGGTATTACTTTTGCAGGAATAGTATCATATTTATGCGAAAAATTACTACGTTACTTCTTCTTTTATTCAGTTTAATGGCTCAGGCCAAAGAAGTGGTGCAATTTTCCGGTTTTATTAAAGATGCTACTTCGAATGCTCCGCTGCCATTTTGTACTATTTATATTCAAGGCGAAAACAGAGGCACTATTTCCGATTTAGACGGCTATTTTAATTTCGTGGCTGCAAAAGGCGACACGATTATAGTATCATCAGTAGGATATAAAAAATTCAGCATCATTATTCCTGCAGATTTGGATAAAAACAGTTTTTATAAAGAAGTGGGCATAGAACGCGATGTTGTAGAATTACCGGGTCCCATAATTTACCCATTGCCAACGCCGGGTCAGTTAGGTCAAGCGATGATAAATCTGGATATTCCGGATAATATGCAGGAGCTGGCACAACAAACCATCGAAAAATCCATATTAACTGATGAGTTGTCGAGAAAAATGAATTACAGTGGCAATGAAAATTACAATCAATATGTGCAGCAGCAGGTGGGTTATTACTATAATCGCTACGGCGGTCAACGCCCCGGAATTTCATTGACAAATCCTTTTGCCTGGGCGCAATTTATCAAAAGTATTAAGGACAAAAAGAAGAAAAAGAAGAAATAAAATTACTTCTTGTATATTTTAACTTTGTAGTCTGTATCCGTTATTCCTTTCAGCAGTTTGTTCAGTTTAGGCAAAATCATCTTTCTTTTTAATGCGCCCAACCTGTCGGTAAATAAGATACCCTCTATATGGTCATATTCATGCTGAATCACTCTGGCGTTAATATCATCGTATTCTTCAATATGCTCATTAAAATCCTCATCATAATAGCGGATTCTTATTTTTGCTTGCCTTGATATATCTTCGCGAATTCCGGGAATACTCAAACAACCTTCTTCGTATTTCCACTCATCTCCACTTTGTTCCAGAATTACAGGATTAATAAAAGCCTTTTTAATACCGCTGAAATTGGAATCTTTTTTCTTGCGTTCTTCCAGCTGTTGGGTATCTACGATAAACAAGCGTATGGATAACCCAACTTGAGGCGCTGCCAAACCTACTCCATTTGCACCATACATGGTTTGGAACATGTTGGCAATGAGTGGCTTCAAATTTGGATAATCGGTGCCAATTTCCACACCTTTTTTCTTTAAAACAGGATCGCCGTATATCGTAATTGGAAGTATCATCGTAATTCGTGCAAAAATACATTTTTCCAACGATTTTTTTGAAAAGTAAAAATCCTCATAAACTGACTCTAAACAACCCCCTTTGCCTGGATAAAACATATTAATTTTTTATTTTATATAAATCTGTTCAGCCTTGCATTGATTTAATTATCATTAAGAAATGCTTTTGCACTTTAAAACGAAAAATATAAATACTACTTTTGCGTTACATAAATGCCTTCTGCGGAGGGCATTTTTTTGTGGAATAATATTTGTAATTAATTTTTTGTAGTGAGAAAATATACATTAACAATAAGTTTGTTTTGCCTTTGCTTCTTGCTTTCTTTTGCTCAAAAGAACGGTAAGAATATTGGAGGCATTGGGGGACAGGCATTATTTGATAGTATCTCTAAGCGGCCTATCGTGAAATCTCTCGAAATCAATAACTATTTTACTGCTCATACTTTAAAACCCGGAGATTTGATTCTGGAGGTGGATAAGGTGCCGGTGCACAATATGAGTTATAGCGAGGTTTTGGGATTGGTACAAGGAGTAATTGGCACACCGATGAGTTTGAAAATACTGCGCTATAACGGTATCGAAAAATATTATGAGATTAAACGCATCCGGGTTACATTAGATATGAATCCTACCTGGTGGTCGGTGCCTGATTATCGCTATTTTGAACTGATGGATGGTATAAATTATACGATTTCTCAACTCAGAGTAAACGGAAGAAATTCTATAGACACCACTAAATACAGAATGTCAAATGACAGATATTTCTGTAACTTTAACATTAGAGGAGCTTATGAGTCGGTTTATATCAATAAAGGAGGCAGGCTAAGCTATAGTTGTTCATTTTTAAAGTCTGATGACCGTTCTAAAGCAGAAGGTATGTATGTCTGGCTGAAATCGCAAATGACTAATCTGAAAATTCCTTTTGTGAAGTTGCAGAAAAATGAAAAAGTATTAACCGATTCAAAGGATTTTACATTTAATCCGAAAGAAACTTCCGATTTGGCTTTAGCTAATCTGAAAATTAATGCCAGAATGTTCAAAGAGTTTGACAAAGAAGAAAATAAAGATTTGTGGAAAGTAGAGTTGGATATTAATTTGTAGATAAAACAGCAAAAAAACACTTGCCTATCTGCTGATTTTCAAAGCTTGTTTTGCTGTTTTTATTTTGTTTCCAAACGATATTTTCTTGGCTTTTTTCAGCTTCATTTTTTGAGGCAGGTATCCGTCTTTTACTTCATAACTGCATATCAGATTGCCGTATGTATCTATTGCAGAGAGTGTAACAGAGCTGTTGCCGTTTACGGTTACTTTTCCGAAAGCATCATTATAATTAGTATTGTTGATACCTTGCCCGCCTTTATTCCATAAATTCATATGCAACCGGTTGAAGATGATGCCGGCTAGTTTTGAGTTGTTTTGTGCCAGGGATGCCGCCATCAATTCGGGGAATCCTGAATTTGCGCCATCATCAATGGCTGCTGTATGCGCATCTCCGCTTAATACAATTACATTCTTGATTTGATTATCAGTGCAAAAATTGATTAAATCAGATTGCGAATCGGGAAATGCAAACCACATAGTAGATAAAGATGCTGCAATGTAAGCACCGTTCATGTTTTTATAAATAATTTTATTTTGAACCGGTTTCAGCATCATTAAATTCATCAGCTTTTTATAAGAGGCATTAAACGTAACTCCGCTTGCAATAAACTTCCATTGTGCCTTAGAAGCTTTCAGATTTATTTTGAGCCAGTTCATCTGGGCAGTATCGAGCAGCAGATGATTTTCAGGTACTTTATACTTCCAATGCTTGCCTTTCTTTTGCAATACTTCTAAGTTGGGCGAGCGAGTGGAGCGGGTATCTAAGACAAAAAATTCAGCATTGCCACAAACAAAACTATGATAAGCCTGTTTAGAATTTACATCAGAGTAAGACGGGAAAAAACTGTTCATTCCCATATATAGTCTTTGCTTATAACTTGTATCATAAGGAATTTCTTTGCAAGTAATACGGTTGTCTTGTCCTTGAATTTCGGAATAAGTAGATTCTGAAAAATCGTCATGTACTCCATCTTCATCATCAAAAATATAGTCGATGGCAGTTTCTTGCATCAGCTTAGATAAGTTGGGCATTGTGTATCGCAGTTGATAAATCTCTTTCACTCGTTCAAGGTTTTCCAGATAATAGAAATTCCCGTTTTTATAATTGTCAGAATAAAGCCAGTCGCCAAGATGAAGAAAAAACAAAGGATGGTGTTTTTGTATTTCGATAAAAACAGAATCACGATGATGTTGCTCTGTGCATGACCCGAAGGCAAACGAAAAAGAGGAAGGATATGCGGAAGTCGGAAATGTTTTGAAAGAACCTCTATAATGGTTGCTGTCACCATCAAGTTGGATGTCATACTGATAAATATAGTCAGGCTGGAGATGGTTTAATTGTAAATGTGCTACTTGATTTGTGGTCTGAAACGGGAAACTAAGTTCATATTTGTTGTTTTGATTGAGATACACATGTACGATGCCTTTTGATTCCTTGTTGGTGAAAAATAATAGCTTAGCAGAAGTTTCAGTTACAGCTCCTATAACAGGTGTAGTGGTAATTGATTGACCAAATAGCGAAACCGATATGTGAAAAAATAGCAGAAGAATAAAGCCATGTGCTTTCATCTTTTAAAAGTATAATAAATTGCAAAGTCTTTCAGTAAAGTAATGTTAAGTCTTACAATAATTTCATTATGCTTAATGAAATTAATTCATTGTGCTGTTTAAACTACATAGATGCATAGCATTTTTAATCATAATTAGCTGTTTGCAGCAAATTAGTAAAGTTATTCAAGCAAAAAGATAGTATTGCCCCTAAGGCGAATCCTGTATTTTTCTAATCTTACCTCAGTCATTGTACGGTAAATATGCTTAATCCTAAAAAGAATCTATGCCACTATGTGGTAAAAATCATAAAATAAATTATTTATTATATTAAAACTAATATTTCAAAATCAATGTAGCGGGTGTATCACAAAGATACTTTCCGTATAAAATATATACACATTCTGTACCTTTGCGATATGGTGTTTGATGATAGTTTGATTTTTATTGTGGGAAATTCTCGTAGCGGGACTACTTTGCTGATGCGCGTACTCGAGCATCACCAGAATGTCTTTGTATTTAATGAACTTCATTTTTTTGAAGAACTATGGTCGCCGGATGATAAAAACAAAATACTATCTGTATCAGAGGCTGTTGAACTCTATTCCAAATTACTGCTTACACAAAGAATTGGTTATAAAACACACGACCAAAACTATCACCAGTTTGATGCAGAAAGCGAAGAAGTCATTAAACTTTTACCCCAAGATAAACTAACCGGAGAATTTGTTTTTACGGAAATGCTGAGGCGTGAGGCAGCTCTTCACCATAAAACTATTATTTGTGAAAAGACCCCACAAAATGTTTTCTATCTCAAAGAAATTCTAGAGATTTATCCGAATGCCCGAATTATAAATATGGTGCGCGACCCGCGTGCAATTATGCTTTCGCAAAAAAATAAATGGAATCGTCGCAAATTAGGCAGTGATTATATGACAGAAAAAGAAGCCTTGCGTTTGCGAATTAATTATCATCCCATTACTATATCAAAACTGTGGAATGCAGCCATTGCTGCAGCCCGAAAAATGGAAACTGACTCCAGAATAAAGACGGTACGGTTTGAGGATTTGCTCGAACAGCCGGAGACCATAATACGCAAAGTGTGTAAGCACCTCGGAATTGCATACCATGAAAATATGTTGCAAATTAAACAAGTCAGCTCTTCAAATGAAGCCGACAGCAAAGACATTGGATTTAAAAAAGAAAGAGCGAGCAACTGGAAAAAGGGAGGATTAAACAAAGCAGAAATCTGGTGGAACGAGAAAATTTGCGGAGATAATATGTTGCATTATGGTTATACGTTAGATAAGCCGGATACCGGTGTTTTTCAAATTGCGGCTTATTTTATTTCATTTCCATTTAAGCTGATGTTGGCCTTGTTTTTCAATTTAGACAGGATGAAAAACATAGCTGAAACATTAAAAAGACGCTTGAGGTAGTTTTTTAAAGAGTAATACAATTGTGCTGATTAGATTTATTTCAATTTGCGGAACAAACTTCCAAATTGCATCATCTTGCTCAAGTCGCTTACCTTAATTTTGCCGGAGATGAACGCTTCCTGTGGATTCATGTTTCCGGTTTCTACGGCAATATAAGTAGCATCATCGGTTTCTACTAAACAATCTGCAATTTTAAGTTCATTTTCTCCGGCATCCTTGATTTCCAGATTTCCGTCTTGAATTTTGACCAGATAGGTTGATGCATCAAATTTGAAAGCAATTTGCAGGATAGTGTCTTTTGCTTTTTCTGCATAGAATCTTGAAGGTAATGTTGCAAAAATTTTGGCTACTGAATCCAATGGATTTGGTTCAGCTTGCGACGGCTGACTGTTGTCTTTCAATTTATAACTCACATCGTCCATCACCATCTTAGCAATAATTTCGAGCATTATTTCTGATGTTCCGCCACCAATTGTTCCTAATCTGGAATCTCTGAAAAATCTGGCAATTTTGTATTCTTCCATATAGCCATAGCCTCCAAACATTTGCAAACATTGGTAAGCAATTTTATCGGATAATTCTGTCGCAAGGTATTTTACCATACTTGCTTCTTTTACGCAATATTTACCCTTGCTGTATACATCACAAATGTGATAACAAAATGTTTTCACTGCCGTGAGCTCTGCATACATTTGCGCTATTTTATGCCGTAATGCCTGAAATTTGTTTATAGTTCTGCCAAAAGCTTTGCGCTCATTCATGTATTTAAGGGTATAGTCCAGCGCCCACTCTGAGGAGGCTATTGCACCTAATGCCAGTGTGAGCCGTTCCAGCTCGAAACGCTGCATGATGTAATAAAAACCTTTGTTTTCTTCGCCCAATAAATTATCTGCCGGAACTCGAACTTGATCAAAAGCTATTTCTGCCGTATCACTGGCTTTCCAGCCCAGTTTTTTTAAGGGAGATTTTGTTATACCTGCACTTTGGGTATCGACAATGATTAATGAAATGCCACTTGCTCCGGCATCAGGTCGAGTTTTACAAGCTACAATATAATAATCAGCCGATACACCGTTGGTAATAAAACATTTTGAACCGTTAATTATATAAGCATCACCATCTTTAACTGCCGTTGTTTTTATTCCGGCCACATCACTGCCTGCATGTGGTTCCGTAATTGCTAATGCACCATGCCACTCACCGCTGATGCCTTTTTTCAAATATTTTTCTTTTAAGAAAGGCGAACCTTCATGTTTTAAATGAGATAATGTGAGGTAAGGATGTGCAGATAAACTCGCCCCAAAGCCACCGCTTTCACACTTAGAAATTTCTTCTATAAAAATGACATCATACCAGAAATCCAGACTAGAGCCTCCATATGCTTCTTCTTGTGTCATGCCGAAAAACCCCATATCACCAAACCTTTGAAATACTTCGTCCGGTACTACACCGTCCTCTTCCCATTGTTCAATATGAGGCATGATTTCTTTATCCAAAAAAGTCCGGAAAGTCTGGCGAAACAGAACATGGTCGGCGTTAAAATAACTCATCATTCAAAAAATATTTTCTTATTACCCGAATATAGCTTATTCAGTATTGAATTAACAAAGATTTAGTTCAATATTTCGGGAGGAATCAATAATTTCGGAACAAAATTTGATTAACCTCCTACGTAATTGCGCATTATGAAAAAAATCTACACTGTACTGCTTTTATTAACGAGTATTTCTGCGGTTTTTGCCGTTCAAAAAAACTATAATGTAACGATAGAAGTAAAAGGCATTTCCAACGATATCGGTATTTTAGCTTACTATTACGGTGATAAACGACTGATACAGGACACAGTAAAATTTGATGCTAAAGGTATCGGAAAAATACAGGGAAAGAAAGAAATTCCGGCCGGGGTTTATTTGCTGGCTTTTCCCAAATTAAAATATCAGTCATTTGATATTATTTTGAAAGAACCTGAATTCAGTATTACGACAGATACACTGGATTTGGTAAATCATGCCGTTGTAAAAAACTCGGTGGAAAACAAGCAAATGTTTGACGATATGAAATACATGTTGCCACTGGGTAAACAAAATGATTCCATATACAAAGCAAATAAGGACTTGAAAAAAGGTGATCCGAAATATGATGACTTTGTCAAGGCATCTGAAAAAATAAATGAACAGATGCTGACACACCGCAAAGAAATGATAAAAAAATACCCGAACACGTTTTATTCCAAATTAATCGGCTTGATGCTGGATGTGGATGTGCCGGAAGCACCCAAAAAACAAGACGGTACTATAGATTCTACGTTTAAATATACTTATACAAAAGCACATTATTTTGATAAGCTTGATTTTAATGATTCCGGTATGGTGCGTTCGCCGGTATTGGGTGGAAAAATTACCCGATATTTTGATAATTATGTCTATCCTCATCCTGACTCTATCACGCAGGAAATAGATAATTTTTTGGCTAAAACAAGAAACAACAGAGAGCTGTTTATGTTTACACTAAACACCTTGTTTATGAAATATGCCAAAAGTGAAATTATGGGGCAAGACGCAGTTTTTGTTAATATGGCAGAGAAATATTATTTAAGCGGAGTAGCGTGGTGGCCTGACCCGAAAGGATTAGCCGAACTACAACAACAAGTATCGGATTTAAAACCTACGCTTATCGGGAATAATGCGCCGGAATTTAATGTACAGGATACTTTGAATATTAATTACAGCTTTCACAAATTTGCCAGGCAAAATAAATATACGATACTCATCTTCTGGAATTCAGATTGCGGACATTGCCAAAAAGAAATCCCACATTTGAAACAGCTTTATCTCGATTCACTGAAAGAAATGGGCATACGTGTCTTTGCTGTATCCACTGAGCAGGTTGATTCTACATTCAGAAATTTTGCTGCTAAAAATTGCGCCCCCGATTGGATTACTTGTGCAGATATGCGCGGTATGAGTGCATTCAGAAAAGAATATGACGTAAAATCAACTCCAAAATTATTTTTGATAGACAATAACTTCCGCATACTTGCCAAAAATATTCCTATGGAAAATCTGGTTGACTTTATCAAGTTTGAAGATAATTTCCGCAAGAAAAAGGAACAGGAAATTATTAAAGGGGAAGAACGCTGATTTAATACCATACACTGCATAAACAGGCAGTAATTACCTGCAGCAACAAATTGTCAAATCCACTGGGTGAAATGGCTTCGGTAAGCATGACGATGACCGAAATAAACAACAGGCGTGCAATCGAATATTGATTAAACCCTAACAAAAGCAATATGCAGAATGCAGCAACGAATACACTTAAGCTGCCTTCTATAGTGCGAAAAGACAATTTCTGTTTATCAAATGAAAATACTTTGTACATGTGTTTGCCCCATCGGGTGCCTATCGGCTCTGCAATGGCATCTGCTATACCGGTAACCGCATAACCGAAGAGTGCAAATTTGCCAAAAAGCAAATTGGACAAAACACCTCCGGCAAAAGTAGCCAAATAAGAATAGATGATATATTTAGTGCGATGTGGTGCGTCTTTCTCTCGTGCAAGTGCTTCATAGAGTAAATGACCTTTGCCTTTATAAATGGCAATGATAAGCACAAACGTTACCGCCCATCCGAGAATGAAGACACCACTTAAGCCGAAATAATCTTGGTAAAAAACAGCAGAAAAGAAAATGAGAAAATGAAAAACTTTGCGGGTATATCCGGTTTTCCATCCATAGTTTTGTTTTAATACGCCGGCAATGAATAAGGCAAAGAAAGACCAAACTAAGCTGAGTGGCAGTAGCCATAGAATAAGAGATAAAGGCGGGAAATTGGTGTAAAAGAAATCAAAGAGGTGCTGCATGTACAAAAGTA
>CAZPBT010000026.1:0-20484 GCA_964584555.1 uncultured Chitinophagales bacterium | reverse complement strand
TCAATTTATTTGTTTAAAAAAATCCGTGTACCGGGTGTGTTTTCTATATGCAGGTTGCTTACAGGTGTAAAATCTCTGTTGTTTGAGGTTAGAAAAAAATATAGCAAACACCAAAGCAGCTACTATGATTTTCTGAATATCTAAACTGATTTGCACCAACAATTATTTGATTAAAAATACGATGCTTCTGTGTGGTTTAAACCGCACAATGCGTAAAAGATAATTTCGGTTGATGGAGAAACCAAGCTATCAGAAAGAATGTGTTCTTTATGTTTTATGATTTGATTTAGCCTTATTTATGTCATCAAAAATTTTTATTTTTTCATTTCCGCTCAAAATGAAATCTGGCAAACAATGGGTTATGGTCGGAAAGCGGTCCTCCGTTTTTGTCATAATATAAACTATCATCCAGCTTATAAAAGGTTGGAGTAAGCTCTATATCAGCACTGCTTCTGTAAAATATTTTATCGACTACTTCGCATTCCGGATTGCTTTTATCGCCTGTGCAATCCATGAGCGATGCGCCCTTCGGCGGAATAAGCCCGTTTCTGATTTTTTCTATCCAGACATCTTTAAATCCGTTATCATAAAACAAACCTATCGTATCTCCCATACGGGTATATCTGCTGTTAAAATCGCCCATGACAATAACAGGCATATTTTCTGAGTGGGTATGAATATAGCGCATCAACTGAACAATATTGTTTCGTCTGGCTGCCATATCGGCGTTATCACTTCCTGCATTGGCATGTACATTATAAAAATGAATACTGACTTTTTTATTAATCGCTATTCGGGTAAAACTAAATCCCTTTGGCGTCAAACAATCAAATCCGTTACAGGTATTCCACTTTTGACGAAATAAGTCATTAATCGGATAAATTGAAAACGTATTGAGTCCATCGCCGTTGGGAACACAACCTTTGGTGGGCGTTACAAACGGATGCGCATAATTTTGCACTACTAACCGGTCATGATAACAAAAATCTTCCTGCACCTGAACGATGTCCACCTTATTTATCTGTTTCCCTACATCTCCCATGTGTAAAACCGGAAACTGGTCGGCATTAAATCCTTGGGGCAAACCGGCAACATTATAAGTCAGCACCGAAAAATCTCCGCTGTTGACATTCTCTTTTTTACAGGAGAGAAACAGGATGGAGCATATAAAAAATAAAATAACAGCTTTCTTCATTTGGTGATATTTAATTAGTATCGTGTGGATTCATTTGATTTTATTTTCAATACTT
Organism: uncultured Chitinophagales bacterium; assembly: GCA_964584555.1. Classification (GTDB taxonomy): domain Bacteria; phylum Bacteroidota; class Bacteroidia; order Chitinophagales; family JADIYW01; genus JADJSS01. The sequence goes on along the minus strand of CAZPBT010000026.1, from coordinate 19,234 downwards.
ACAATGCGCTAAGTTCTTCTTTAGAATTATTTGTCGTACCAGAAATGCCCTTGCAATGCAAAACAAAAAAAAATGACGTTTGTGCATTATTTTAATAATTGCGTAGAAAGTCGGTGTCCTAATGATTTAATTGTTAATCCCGGGTTGATGCCCGGCGCATTGGGGTAAATACTCGAATCGCAGATATAAAGAGTTTTGTAACCATGTACATTAAACTCCGGACTGACAACAGACTTGGACGAATCAGTACCCATCACACAGCCGCCCATTAAATGCAAACCGAAATAAAAATCAGATTCAAAAACTTCTTTTGCTCCGGCAGTAGTCAATATATTTTTAATGACCTGCAAGCCTTTGTTTTTGCGGTCTTTATCTTGTTGAGTCATCGGTTTTACAATGGTCAGTTTGCCTTTATTATCACATTGAATTTCGCCCACATTTTCATCGCGCACTGCTACTTCTATGCACTGCATGTAGCGGTATTGTTTCATAAAATACTGATGTTTCGCTCCAGTTACATTCATCAGCATGCCGATAGAAATGGGCGATGCAAATACATTTTCGAGCTTAAACCCGTTTTTACGAAATTCGGGATCATCCGATGCCACTGATTGGAACATCAGTTTATGCGCATCGACAAGTTCATTTTGAAAACCCAGCCACATAAATTGAGGATGCGTTGCAAATTTTTTGCCTAGAACCGGAAATTGTTTTTTAAATCCACTCATGGTCATCATTCTTGTAGTACCGAATGCCCCACCGGCTAATATGACTTTCTTTCCTTCAAAGCTTACTTTGTTGCCGTTTTGTACACCGGATATTTTACACGTATCAGCATTGGGTGCTACTTGATGTATTTCTGTTTCGGTGATAATTTCTAATCCTGTTTTTTCTGCTTTTTGAATAAAAGCTACTAATGAGCTTTGCTTAGAATCACGGAAGCAGCCGCCAAGGCAGCCAATACAATCATTTCCGTGTTCTGCTCCGCAATCACTTTGCCCTCTGCGTAAATATTTCCATTTATAACCCAGTTGGTCGCAAGCTTTGGTATATAAACGAGCATTACCGTTGCGTTCGTTTTCGGTAAACTTATGCAACACCAAATCACTTTCTACCTGATTGTAATGTTTGTCCATATCTTGTGAAGTGAACCAATCCACTCCGCTTTCTGCTTTCCAGTCATTAAAGGCAATGTCATCAAATCTGTCCATCAGACATTGATACACGATAGAAGAACCGCCCACCATTTTTGTTCGCAAAAATCCCATTCTGCCATCTTTGGCAAATTCAATTCCTCCGCCCCAGTATAAATAGGCTGATGTTTCTGCTTCAGTTTTTGGAAAGGTGTTTTTTCTGTAAAATTTTCCGGCTTCTATTAATAAAACTTTTGCTCCACCTTGATGTAAATAATAGGCTAATGCTCCGCCACCGGAACCTGAACCCACCACGATAAAATCGTAAATCATGAGAAATTAAATTTATCTCACAATATACCAAAAAACAAGTAGAAATTATACAGGTATAAAAAATGAAATTTTAACTGAACGCTTAAGTATGTGTTGTATGTATCATCGGGTTTTACTGTAAGATGAAATAAGTCCAATGTCCTCATCATTTACAGATCCACGCCATATTATTTAATCAATTATGCCTGTTGCTAAAAATGGGTAATGGCTACTTGCAAGACATCTCTGATGCTTTCGTACATATTATCGTAATAATTATGCAAATTGTCTTTGTGTACCCAAATGGCTTGTTCAATATCTTCTTCTGTTTGAGGCAACAATAAATCATTGCCATTATTTTCCATCATAAACCAATATGTCTGTTTGAGGCAATTCACTCCGTTTAGCACATACGAATGATAGGTGCAATCCTGATTGGAGAAGCCAAATGTGACAGGTTGTAATATATTGAGTTGATTTAATCCCGTTTCTTCTTCAATTTCACGAAGTGCGGCTTCAGCTATAGTTTCACCTTCATCCACTTTTCCTTTGGGCAAATCCCAAAAACCTCTTCTGAAAATTAACAATACATGATGATTTTCATTTAGCACTACTCCACCTGCAGCAATAACGGGCTGAAAAAATGAGCTGAAAACCTCTTTAATCGTTTCAGGGTCTTTGCCAAATATAATCCAGTTACTGTTATTGTCATTGCTCAGCAAAATGGTAATGATATTTTGCAGTTCGCCTTTATTAGTATAGGCTTGCAAAATATAATCATCTTGTATGGCTTGTTTTACTTGCGTGGGATTAGCAACAATAAACACTTTTTTGCCGTTGATGTTGAATTTATACATGGGAATTTTAATTTATGCCGTTTATCATTTTTTGTTTAACAAAATACTTCTATCTTGCCTGACTAAATACTTATGGAAAATATAGCCTTTAAAGAAAAATTAGCTGAATATTTACTGCAAATAAAAGCAATTCAAATCAACGTACAAAATCCTTTTACATGGACAAGCGGATGGAAATCTCCGGTTTACTGTGATAACCGCAAAATTTTATCCTATCCTGATGTGCGCAATTTTGTAAAAGAAGGATTTATCGGATTAATTAATGCCTATTACCCGCAGGTAGAATGCATTGCCGGAGTGGCAACTGCGGGGATTCCGCATGGTGCAATTATTGCTGATGCGCTTAACTTACCCTTTATCTATGTGCGCTCTAAAGCAAAAGAGCATGGCATGGGCAATACGATAGAAGGCAATCTCCTGCACGGACAACAAGTATTGGTGATTGAAGATACGATCTCTACGGGTGGCAGTTCGTTAAAAGCCGTACATGATTTGCGTGAAGCCGGCGCTGATATTTTGGGTATGCTTGCCATTTTTAAGTATGGTTTCGGAACTACAAAACAACGTTTTGAAGACGAAGGTGTTCAGCTTAAAACACTGACGAACTACGATATTTTAATCAATGCGGCAATTAAACAGGATGATATCTCATCGGAAGATATAGAAACGCTGAAGTTATGGAAACAAGCTCCTGCGGAATGGCATAATTCTTAGCTTATGGTAATACTACTGGCAACCTTTTCATGGAAATGGATAACTGTGCCGCTAATTGGTGCGTTTATCGGTTGGATTACCAACTGGTTGGCAATTAAAATGTTATTTCGCCCGCGTCAGCCGGTAAAGATTTTAGGTTTTACTTTTCAAGGTATATTTCCTAAAAACAAACCTAGAATTGCCAATAAATTAGGAGAAATTGTACAGCGAGATTTAATCAATTTTACTGATATAAAAGACAGGCTAAAAGATCCTGATGCTTTGAAAAATTTTGAAGATGAAATAGCCCAACGCGTAGATGTGGCCATACGGGAGCGCATTGAACGCAGTCCTATTTTGGATGTAATCGTACCCGATCAGTTAATCAGTAATGTGCATAAAACTATTGTAGAAGAAATAGGCAAAAATTTACCAAATGTTATTGATACGTCGTTAACTAAAATTGAACAGAAACTAGATATTCATCAGTTAGTAAAAAACAAAGTAGAAGCATTTTCAGATGAAAAGCTTGAAAATCTGCTATTAGATATTACCTCGAAGGAATTCACTTTTATCGAAATTATTGGGGGTGTATTGGGATTGTTAATTGGTGTAATTCAGCTACTAATAAGCAATCTGTAATTGTAAATCAATGTCGTCAAGTTAAGTATGATTTACTGTTGAACATCCCAAAGTGGTTGATTTTAGTAATTTAGAACTTTCATCTTTTATTCTTTCTCCTTGATTAAAGTGTAGAAGGTCAAGTTAAATCAACTATTTTTACTGTTGACTACCGTAACGATATTGAATTGTAAATTACCAAAACGGATTTTATCTTGCAACGAGTTTAAAACCTACACCATGAACATTGAGCAATTCTACATTGGGGTCGTCTTTGAGATATTTGCGTAGCTTAGTAATGTATACATCCATGCTTCTTCCGGCAAAATAGCTGTCATCTTTCCAAATCTTCATCAGCATATCTTCGCGTTTCACAGGTTGATTCAGGCTTTTTGCTAAAAATTCCAATAATGCACTTTCTTTCTTGGTGATAGATTGTTCTTCTTTGCCCAAAATAAGTTTCAGTTCATCTGACTTCAGTGTATATTTCCCTATTTTGAAAGTAGTGGGTTCCGGTTCAGCCGGTTTAGTGCGTTTTAAAATCGCCTCCATGCGCATTATCAATTCATCGAAATTGAAAGGCTTGGTGATATAATCATCGCCACCCACCGTAAATCCGCGCAATTTATCTTCCTGCATTTCTTTTGCCGTCAGAAAGATGATAGGCGTATTGTCTTTTTTGGCACGCAGTTCTTCGGCCAGCGTAAATCCGTCTTTTTTAGGCATCATTACATCAAACAAGTATAAATCAAAATGCTCTTTATAAAGCAGTCGTTCGGCTTCCAGACCATTAATGCAATGTGTAACTTCATAACCCTTATCGCTCAGATTATCTTTTACAATAAATCCAAGATTCGGATCATCTTCCACAAGTAGAATTTTGCTCATAGGTTTATTTTATTTTTAAAGTTATCATTATTATCCTATTTTTTCAAAGTTTTGAACCATAATATAAAAGTGGTGCCAACTTTAGGTGTACTTTGCACACTTATTTTTCCTTTATGTGCTTTCATCATATTCTCCACATAAAACAAGCCCAAACCAAAACCTTTCACGTCGTGCACATTACCGCTCGGCACTCTGAAAAACTTCTGAAATATCATGCTTTGTGATGTTTTGTCAATACCTTTTCCATTGTCTTTTACATAAATTTCGAGACCTCTGTGTTTATTTACTGTTGTAATTTCTATATGTGGAATTTTGTCACAATATTTTAGTGCATTATCCAACAGATTATAAATAATATTAGTTAAATGAACTTCGTCTCCCGATATAAAATGTTGCGTGGCTTTTAAATTCATTACTATTTCGCCACCTGCATCATGAACCCGAATTTCCATGTTTTTTACAATTCTTTCTATCAGGACATGCATATCTACCACATCCATTTTTAATTGAATTTTATGTGATTCAATTTGCGAAACTTGCAAAACGGACTCCACTTGGCTTTTCAAACGATTATTTTCAGCCTGAATGATACTTGCATAATGTTTCAGTTTTTCGGGCTTCTCTGCAATATCATCACGCAACAGCACATCACTGGCCAGACTTATTGTTGAAATTGGCGTTTTAAACTCATGCGTCATATTATTCACGAAATCTGTTTTTATTTCGCTTAATCTTTTCTGCTTTAAGATGACCAAAATGGTATAAGTAAAAAATCCTATGACAAGTAGTAATACTAAAGTAAAAAACATGAGTAATCTCAAATCGTTTTCCAGAAGTGTTTTCTTTTTAGGGAATAAAATGCCGATATAATAATTTTCTCCGGTATTGGCATGCACATCTAATGTTTCGAGACTGCCTATGTTTTTAAAATCCAGAAGGCGACCGGCATAAAATGAATCAGTAGTGCATTCAAATATTCCGTACTCAAAATCAGAATTCAGATTTTGATTTTTGGACTCAATAAACAAATAGTGTTCGAGCTTAGACACATTTACGGGTGCGCTAAAATCAATAGTGTAGTTATTATTTGATTTGCGGTTGATTCCATCTAATATTACATTTCGTCGGGTATCATTTATAAGATGATCGGCTACACTTTTTAAAGTTACATTTACCCGGTGGTTGAATTGCTCTTCTTTTAAATCCAGTGCTTTTTTTATCCAGTAAAGTTGAGAAAAAATAATACCCGCCAATGAAATAAAGGCGAACAATACAATATTGCGTATGACAGCTCTGGTCATTTTGTAAAACTAAATAATAAATTGGTATACAAAGACGATTAACATTATTTTAGCAAAAATGTACCGACATGATTAAATTTAATCAAATTTGAATTTCTGAAGTAAATCATAAAAGTCTTTATCTTTTTCAAATTTCATGAAATATTCATCTTGTTTTATTTCATTAAAGATGGCCGGATATTTTTTAAACAGTTTTACTTTATTTGCGGCTTTCAATGCTGCAATCATTTGCTTTTTATTGCCTTCGGCGGCATAGCTGCGAGCATATTGGTAATGGGCAATGCCTTTAAAATCATTGCTGATTTGTTGAGCTTGATAAAAATCTGTTCGAGCGGCGGAATATTGATTTAAATCGGTTAAAACGATGCCTCTGTCCATATAGAATTCTGCCTTATAATTTTCGAGTTGAATAGCTATATTGAATTGCGTGAGTGCCGATTCTTTTTCATCCAGATGATACAGTGTTTTGCCTAAAAAATAATGTGCATTGACATCAGCACTATTCAAAACGACGGCTGTATTTAAATCTTGTTTGGCTAAAAACATACTGTCTAAATAAAAATAAACGATACCTCGGTTTCTGTATGCCAGTGCATTGTTGTTATCTAAGACTAGACATTTGTTTAAATCTATCAGGGCAAAATGCAAATCTGTCAAACTGGCTTTGGCTATATTTTGATTATTATATCTTGCAGTTGCACGATTGTTAAATGCGGAAGCCAAAGTACTGTCAATTAGTATGGCACTGTTAAAATCAGCAAATGCCAAATCATACTTTCCCAAATAATTATAACACATGCCACGTGTATTCAAAGATGTGGCATTTGCCGGGTTCAGTTTCAGCGATTCGTTATAATAGATTAGTGCATTCTCGAAGTCATTTTGTAAAAAGTAATATTGCCCGTAGATATCGTAAAATCCGAAATAATCGGGCTTGAACTGAATGCCTTGCTTGAGTAATTTATCTGCTTGCTCATAATTTCCTGCTAATGTATGCGCATAACTCAACCAGTAAATACCATCTACATCTTTAGTATCTGCCCTGTATAAAGTTGTAAAAAGTTGTATAGCAGGCGCATATTGTTTTTGCAGTAAATCGTTTTTCCCCAATAAAATAATTTCGTCTTTAGTTTGAGCAAAAGCAGAAATGCTCATGAAAGTAAAAATGCAAGATAAGGAAATGGCATACATCCACTGTCTGCTCAAAAAAAACAAAGCCTTATCGTAATAATTAGTTTGCATGAGTAGTAATCTTATCTATCCTAATTTCAATCTGATATAAGCAAGATAAGTTCTTTTATCAATATCTCTTTCAAAAAACGTACCACAGCTATTGTCTTCATCGATTTCAGGGATAGCTTATCTCCTGTTGTCTTCCTTTCCGGTTATTTTAGTTTGGTTTAATCTGCTTCAAATGATATTTATTGGTAAATCTACCTATGATAAAAATGCTGCGGTAGATATGTTCTGCAATTTGCAGGTTGTCGATATCTTCTTGTTTTACCCGGCGATGAACCGGATTAATCGTACCTCCCGGACCACCCGGAGCAGCATGTATGTCATATTGAAATTCCGGATTGACCAGCGTTCCTCTGGGATACATGATACCCGGAACACCCTGACCTACAATATTCGTATTAGCCGGATGTACAAGCCCTAGAGTATGACCAAATTCATGTGCCATCGTTGTTGATCCTGCATATAAATTAGCAAGCAACAAATAGCCGGAATTGCTGCCAATGCCATCCACATGCGAAATATTTCCTTCGATATAATCCTCTATTCTGAAAAAATTATGCAATGGGTTTGTATTATTTATAATGGTCTCCGGTGCTATCAAACTATTATATTGAGCACCGATTTTAAACCGTAACAAATACGGCATACTATTCAATAGCACAATCCCGTTTGGCTCATTCCACATGGCTTCGGTTTCATTTGCCAACTGAATACTTAATTCATAAGTGGCACTATCACCATAGGTAATAAAATTTGCATTTATGTTTATTATTTTCGCAGCCGTATCAAGCTCTATAGTACCCATGTGTATCGAATTAATGTGAAATGATTATCTTTATATCATGCAAGATAAAATTAGTAAAATACTCCAAAGTTCTATCGATATTAAAAGAGAAATTCTGACAAACGATAATTTATTAAAGCAAATTGAGCAAGTAGCATTATTGAGTACAGTTTGTTTTAAGAATGGAGGAAAAGTATTGACTTGCGGTAATGGCGGTTCTGCAGCTGATGCACAGCATCTTTCAGCAGAACTGTCCGGAAGATTTTATAAAGACCGCACCCCTCTTTTCGCAGAAGCCTTGCATGTAAATACATCTTATTTGACTGCTGTTGCCAATGATTATAGTTTTGACGAAGTGTATGCACGACTGGTAAAAGCAAAAGGCAAAAACGGTGATATTCTCTGGGGATTTTCGACATCTGGAAATTCCGAAAATATCCTGCGTGCATTTATACAGGCTAAAGCATCCGACATGATTACTGTAGGTTTTACCGGAGAAAGTGGCGGCAAGCTGGCTCCGCTATGTGATATACTGATCAATGTACCGTCAACAGATACACCCAGAATTCAAGAATGCCATATCGTAATTGGTCATATCATTTGTGAATTGATTGAAGACAATTTATTCTGATGAATACTTATCCAGTTATCATTTTAGCCGGAGGCAAAGGCACACGACTGAGCAGTGTGATTAGTGATGTACCCAAACCAATGGCCTTAGTTAAGGGCAAACCATTTCTGCATTATATATTCAGTTATTTGCAAAAACAGCAAATAAAGCAGGTTATTTTATCTGTCGGCTATTTGTCGGATGTGATTATCCAATATTTCGGAGACAAGTACCTCGGAATTGAAATTAAATATGTAATAGAAAAAGAAGCATTAGGTACCGGAGGGGCAATAAAATATGCCTTTGAGCAGATTGATGAAGCGGCGTATGTGATTAATGGCGATACATTTTTTAATATCGATTTAAAACAACTTGCATATAAACATGCAGATGCAGTAATCGCCTTGAAACCCATGGAAAAATTTGATCGCTATGGAGCAGTTGAATTAGATAACAACGGCAGGATTAGTCATTTTCTGGAAAAAAAATACTGTGAAGAAGGGCTGATTAACGGCGGGATATATTTTATTCAAAAATCGGTTTTTGACAAAATCCAAACACCGGATAGTTTTTCCATGGAAAAAAATATTTTTGAAAAACATGCTAATGATTTAAAGATTCAAGGCAAAATTTTCACCGATTATTTTATAGATATTGGCATTCCTGAAGATTATCATCTGGCTCAACATTACTTTTCATCATGACCATGAACAAACTGCAAATCACACCTGACTGGACTTTATTTTTAGACCGTGATGGTGTAATCAACAAAAAAATTGAAAACGGCTATGTATTAAGTCCCGATGATTTGGAATTTTTGCCGGATATATTTCATTTTTTGGCTATGGCTGCAAATCTTTTTCAAAAAATAATAATAGTTACCAATCAGCAATGCATAGGCAAAGGAGTGCTCACGGTGGCAGCACTCAATGAAATCAACAGTTATATTTTAAATTTGGTAGAATTAAACGGCGGACGAATTGATGCTGTTTATTTTGCTCCTGATCTTTCCGGAGAATATAATACACTGAGAAAACCGGCTACCGGAATGGCTGAGTTGGCAAAGGCTGATTTTCCTGAAATCAACTTTGAAAAAAGTCTGATGATAGGCGATTCACTTTCGGATATGCAATTTGGAAAATCCATGGGCATGACGACTATTTTCTTAAATGCAGAAAAAGTAAAATCTGATTTGATTGATTTTGAAGCTGGGAGCTGGAAAGAAATTTTAGAATTATTCTAGAAAAAAAATGGGGACAACAATGGGGTTCGAACCCACGACCCTCGGAACCACAATCCGATGCTCTAACCTACTGAGCTATGTTGTCCATAAATAAAAGAGCTTCTACTAAAAATCTTGCTCTGCTAGCAAATTTATTTTTGTAGAAATGCAAATATAGGGATATTTTTTGATGTTTCAGAGTGATAATCAAAATTTAACCAATCAAGAAAACCTCATAACCATTGGTAATAAAATTTGTGTTTACCCGTTGAGAAGATTTATCTTTCTGTAATAAGATAATCGGTATGTCTTCCTTGAAGCTTCATTTAGAAACGAATGATCTATTAATTTTTCTGCAATTGGTTGTTTTTTTAAAAAAGGTTGGATTATTTTTTCAACTCTATGCTCTATTACTCCAATTCGTCTTGCAAATTCAATAAAATCTGCTATAGCAGGGTATCCATTCTTTTTATAAGAATTACTTCTGAAATCATCAGAAAATAATCCCTGCTCCAAGGCAAAACCTGTATCATTTACATGAAGAGCTGTATTCAATAAATCATAAGCAGGACTCAGTATATAATCACCTTTCGTTGTTTCCAGTAATGAAAAGTTCTTCAAATGTGCGTCGCCGTTTGAAAAAACATAATTAAAAAGCACTAATGCAAAATATTTTTCAATTTCCACTCTCCATGCCGGAACGAATTTCTGAATTAATTCGCCTGCATCCTGATAACTATATTTATATTTAAAATCAGGACCTGCATTATCTTTTGATTTGCCTGCCAGTGATGCAAAATCTTCTTTGCCCCACTTCATATTATCATCCTTTACATCAAATCGCTTCGTGATATAAGCCGGAATGCCATTATTAAAAAAAACCATAGCATTTTCAGCAGTATTGATATGATATACTTGTTTTGCAATTTGCATGGTCAAGTGTTCGTTGGCAGGCACCTGACCAACATTCTTTAAATCTCGTGGTATGGGTTTTAAAATATAAGTACCTTGTTCACCAGAATTAGTTAATCTTAAATTGTTTTTATCTAAGAGCATACTTAATTTCTCCTGAACTCCTGATATGGAAATGCGTTTGCGGTTTTCGAGAAACAGTTCCGATTCCGCACCATCCTTCTCATACGGATATGATAAAATATGATGTACTTTCTTACCCTTAAATACAGCACGCAAACATTTTGGACTATATGTATTAAAACCTTCCGCTAAAGTACCGGGACAATATTTTATATCATCTTTATTCATTAGCTTGAAATTGCTTTTACTGTTATTGCTCCAATTGTATCATATTGAGCAGTTGCTATGAGCAATCCAAAACCATCTTCCTCATCAATCTTCAGTTGTATGCTCTGTAATTTTTTATTTACCCCCTCACTCAACATATTATAGAAAAATGGAAATAAATATACTGAATTGTATTCCTGCTGTGATTTTGGAAGTGTCAAACTTATTGCCGGACAATTTGAATCATGAAAATATTTATCCTCATATCTAAACTGATAGGAAGTTCTGTTTTCTTCCGTGAGGGTGCCTGCCAATAGCCCATTGCGATATACATCTGCTTTTCGCATGTATTATTTTGTTTTAATTATGTCCACCATTAACTCCAATCCTAACACATTCAATAATTTATTTAATACAGAAAATGATGGATTTCCCTCTCCCTTCTCATACCTTATTACCGTGCCTTTAGTTACATTGGCTAATTCAGCTAAGTCCGTTTGGGTAATATCCAATTCCTTTCTTCTGTTTTTTAATACTACGCCTATTTCTGTAAGGTTCATTATATCGAACTTTTGATGTAAAATTACATCATTTTCAAGATTTACACAAGTATAAGTTCTATAAATCATACTTTTTGTGTTAAAATAAGAGAAAAAAAGGAAAAAAGATAAGAAAAGTACGATATGACGTACTTTTGGATGTTAAATTAAATATGACTGCATGCTATATTTACAAATTTGAATGAGATTAGAATGGCTGGCTAAGATTTACGAAGACAGGAATTCATGGTGATCGGATTTCTCGTAGTTAAATTACAAATTAAATACTATTTAAATAAAATATTTTATCAACATAATCTAAATAAAATCAGTCACATACACAATTTCTAATGACCAATAATTACAGAAAAAGATCACCGAATAGGTCACCTGCAAAATACAAAAATGATATACTCATTATGACTTTAGCAAAAAATAAAAAAAGTGCCATAAACATATCGTTTACAGCACTTTAGTTCATTTTTGCATTTAAGTAGCAGAGAGAGAGGGATTCGAACCCCCGGACCTTTTACAGTCAACGGTTTTCAAGACCGCCGCATTAAACCGCTCTGCCATCTCTCTAAAAAAGGCAAGCGACTTATATCGCACCGCTACAACCAAACTACCTTTGCTGCCTTCCGACCCTGGAGGATTTGCAGGGAGCTGGTCGTATAAGACTTGCCCGCACAAAAATAAACATTTTTAAGCATTCTTCCATACGTGTTTTTAACTTTTACATTAAATATTCAAAAAACAGGCGTATTTTTTTTGTAGAAGGGCTGAAAATATTGATATTCTGCTTATCTTTGCATTCTTACAAAAAAATAAATTATTATGGGAAAAGGTGATAGCAGAAGTAAAAGAGGTAAAATTTTCAGAGGCTCTTTTGGTAAATCCAGATTAAAAAAATCAAAAAAGGCTGTTGCTAAAGCTAATTGATTTCTATTAATCAAAGATGTAAAAACCTCAACATAAATGAGGTTTTTTCTTTTTATTTCATTTTCATTTCAGTAGCAAATTTATAGTCTGCAAAAATAATTCAGGTTGATCGGCATGTACCCAATGCCCAGCTTTTGGTATAGCAATAATTGACGCATTTGGAAATAAATATTTTATTTCAGCTTCGTCATCTTCTAACAGATAAGCAGACTCCTCTCCTTTTATAAAATAAGTTTCTCCATCAAAAACAGTCTTCACGCTCGGAAATCCCATCAAACTCCGATAAGCATGAATGATACCCTCGACATTACTTCTCCAAACTAATTTTCCATTTTCATCTCTTGTCAAATTTTTCAAAATAAACTGACGAATACCAAAATCAGGGATGCGTTTTTGCAGAAATACATCAATGTCTTTACGGTCTTGTGTAACCTGCAAAGGGGCTTCCGCCATAGCAAACAATATTTCTTCATGACCACCGTCATACAGCTTTGGAGCAATATCCACTACAATCAGTTTATCCGTTTTTTCGGGATATTGCAAGGCAAAAAGCATCGCCGTTTTACCGCCCATAGAATGCCCTATTATGGTTGCTCTTTCCAATTGCTCCTGCTCCATAAATGCCAAAACATCCAAGACCATACGCTCATACGACATCTCCTCTGTATGTGGTGAACGACCATGATTACGTGCATCAAGTACGTAAATGGAAAACTTGCCGGACAAACTTCTGGCAATAGTTTGCCAGTTATCCGAAGAGCCCAGCAAGCCATGCAGAATGATTAAATGACGAGGTGAATCACCAAATTTTTTAAAATATAAATTCAAGTTTATGAAGTATGAATTTGTTCTAATACATGCAAACGTACTAAAATAATGTAATTTTGAAAAATCAAAACAAGATAAAGCATGACCAAACTATCTGTCAATATAAATAAAATAGCCTTGATCCGCAATTCGCGGGGCGGCAACTATCCGGATCTGCTGCAAGTGGCAAAAGATTGTGAGCGATTTGGGGCTGATGGCATTACGGTACATCCCCGTCCCGATGAGCGGCATGTGCGCTATGCAGATTTACAACCACTAAAAAACATAGTGACTACCGAGTTTAATATCGAAGGTTATCCTGATGAAAAGTTCATGCAAAAAGTATTGGAAGTAAAACCTCATCAATGTACACTGGTACCCGATGCTCCCGGGCAAATTACTTCAGACCATGGCTGGAATACCAAACAAAACAAGGCATTGCTGACGGATGTAATTGCAGCTTTACAAAAAGAAAACATCCGGGTATCATTATTTATTGATGCGGATAACGATATGATAGCAGCAGCAAAAATCTGTGGAGCTGACCGCATTGAATTTTATACCGGTCCTTATGCACATGATTTTTCTGATAATAAAGCTAATGCGATAAAGCCACTAATATCCTCTTGCGAATTTGCTGTATCTTGTGGTTTAGGCATCAATGCGGGGCATGATTTAAACTTGCATAATTTGAAGTATTTTAAACAAAACATGCCAAAACTGGATGAAGTTTCCATCGGGCATGCTTTGTTTTCTGATGCCATTTATTTCGGCCTTGAGAATACGATAAGCCTGTATAAACGTTGTCTGGAATAAAAATTAATGGCTGTTCACCATGGAATCCAATACGTGATAAAGTGAATCTTCATTAGATTTCCAAAGTGTGGAGTCTCCGCTGTCTTTATATTCCACATCCAAAATTCTGTAAAATTCTTCTTTTGATAAATGATGGACTGCTTTCTCAGTATCGATAGTATCAGTTGAAATAGCTTCAAAACTACTGGCTGGTTCTTCGTCTTTAGGCAGTATGGAAATGATAAACAATAAAAACATAAACAAGATAAATGAAACAAGCACTATATTATAAATCACTTGAGCTTTGCGTTCATCCTCCCGATATTTTTTTATATTAAACCCCTTAGGATAATAAGTTTTACGAGGTTCTTGTTTAGGTATTACAGTCGTGTTAACTATGGGTTGATTTAGCAAAGTATCATATTGCCATTTTTGTTTAAAATCAGATAAAACAGCATACGCTTCACTGATTTCTTTAAACTTGTTTTCAAAAAACAGATTGCCTTTATTGACATCGGGGTGATACAATTTTGCAAGACGATGATACGCTTTTTTTATGGCTACAGCATCTGCAGTTTTGGGTATTTCTAATATTTGATAGTAGTCTTTCAAAAAGTAAGTAGTTTTACCTGAATCTATTGTTATAAATTAAGTCAAATATCGAGTCTTTGCTTTTATATTCGCTGGAATCTTTTACATATACAACAATTCTATTTACACTAGCATCCGAATCTTCAAACATGGCTTTTCCGGCATTAGTACTATCTACAATAATATTAGGCTTTAGCGGAACAAAATTATATGTATTATATTTATTATAATTTTCATTTGAAGATGAATGCTCATTAATGAATAGTTTTACTGCGATATATATTATAATAATAACAGGATATACGATTGCTCTGATTACATTATCCGGATTCTTAGCCGTAGTTGTTGTGGTATCAGTTGCTTCTCTGTAATTATAATTATAATATGTGTTACTCTTATTACGGTAAGTATTTGTTCGCTCTTCGTAATAGGAGAAGTCATTTTGTTGAAATGAAAAATCATATACAATTTTCTCTTCTTCATTAGAAAGCACATCATACGCCTCATTGATATCTTTCATCTTTTCTTCATATTCCGGCTTATCCGGATGCAAATCAGGATGAAAGCGCTTCACCATACGTCGGTATGCATGTTTTATTTGCACCTGAGTAGCACTTCTTTGTATTCCAAGTATATAATAGTAGTCCTTCAATCAAGAATTAAAACGCAATTTTGTAAGCTTTATGTCATTATTTCTTTCGTAAAACTGAATTACTCTCCAAAAGTTCAATAAAAATATCCACCATAGGATTTACCAATTCATTTACTTTATTTTTTATGATAAACTTCGGTATCAAGCCCAAAATACCCATATCAGCATGTATCACCAAACGTGTATAACAACCATCTACCCGTTCTTCCATGTATACTTCTACGGTCTGATGGAAAGGGGGCATTTTCGTGTGACTGGTCATCTTTCTGTAAGGTTCCCAAGCCGTTACTTCATATTTCACGTTGATATGAAAACCTAAAAACACTTCTACTTCCTGATATGTAGAGCCTACCATACCGGGTTTCTTTTCCAGCCAATAACATTTCTCCTGAAAATGTATCCACTCCGGTCTGCGCTCTATATTGGAGATGAGTTCCCAAGCTTCATCCTTGGTACAACGAACAAAACTGCTGTATTCAAAAGTCATGAAATAAAAATAAGAAATCTGTTCACATTTTAATCCATTTTATAAAAATATCCTTTGCATTTCATTTATTGCCATAGGACAACTTCCAAATTGGAAGAGGATTTTATTTTTGTACCATAAAAAATTAAACATGACTACAAAATCAGCAATCGACTTTAAATTGCCTTACAAAGTAAAAGACATTAGTCTGGCAGCCTGGGGCAGAAAAGAAATTGAATTGGCAGAAGCAGAAATGCCGGGTTTAATGGCATTGCGAGCAGAATACGGACGTACTAAACCTTTACAGGGAGCACGTATTGCAGGCTGTTTGCACATGACTATCCAGACTGCGGTATTAATAGAAACACTTGTTCACCTTGGTGCCGAAGTAACCTGGTCTTCTTGTAATATTTTCTCTACTCAAGACCACGCAGCAGCGGCAATAGCTGCAGCAGGAATTCCGGTTTTTGCATGGAAAGGCTTGACAGCTGAAGAATTTGACTGGTGTATTGAACAAACTTTGTTTTTCGGTTCGCCTGATCGTCCGTTAAATATGATATTAGATGACGGTGGTGATTTGACCAATATGGTCTTTGATAAATATCCAGAATTAATTAGTGGTATCAAAGGTTTATCTGAAGAAACGACTACCGGTGTTCACCGTTTGTATGAGAGAATGAAAAACGGCACATTACCTATGCCGGCTATCAATGTGAATGACTCTGTAACCAAATCAAAATTTGATAATAAATATGGCTGTCGTGAAAGTTGTGTAGATGCTATCCGTCGTGCTACAGATGTTATGATTGCAGGTAAAGTAGCTGTAGTTGCCGGTTTCGGTGATGTAGGAAAAGGTTCTGCTGAATCTTTAAGAGGTGCAGGCGCACGTGTGATTGTTACTGAAATTGACCCGATATGTGCATTACAAGCTGCTATGGAAGGCTATGAAGTAAAAAAAATGATTGATGCGGTGAAAGAAGCGGATATCGTAGTAACAACAACAGGTTGTCGTGACATCATCACGGAAGAACATTTCAGAGTGATGAAAGATAAATGTATCGTATCGAACATTGGTCACTTCGACATTGAAATTGACATGGCTTGGTTGAACGACAATTACGGTCATACTAAAGTTGAAATCAAACCACAAGTTGATAAATACACGATAGATAATAAAGATATTATCGTATTGGCGGAAGGACGTTTAGTGAACTTGGGTTGTGCTACAGGACACCCGTCCTTCGTCATGTCCAACTCATTTACTAACCAAACGATGGCTCAAATAGAATTGTGGATGAATCACGAAAACTATGAGAACAAAGTGTATGTATTGCCAAAACATCTGGATGAAAAAGTAGCACGTTTGCACTTGGCAAAAGTAGGTGTAGAGTTAGATGTATTATCTACGGCACAATCAGAATATTTAGGTATAGCTAAAGAAGGTCCATACAAACCGGAGCATTACAGATATTAACAAAGAAAGTGAATATGCCAGAATTAGCAGCCTTACTATTTCACTTATTTAAATACAAAAACGTCCTGCACCTGCAGGGCGTTTTTTTTGTCAGACAGTATGTGTGCCGAATTTTAATTATTTTTACATCAAACTACCATATGTCAAAAATTGCCATTTTCCCGGGTTCATTTGATCCTATTACGATAGGACACGTAGATATTGTTCAGCGTGCACTTCCTTTATTTGATGAGATAATTATAGCCATTGGCGTAAATACGCAAAAAAAATATCTTTTTGATTTAGCTCAGCGCGAGCACTGGATTAACAGTGTTTTTAAAAATGAACCAAAAGTAAGTGTAGAAACTTATCAGGGACTGACGATTAATTATTGCAAACAGCGTGGGGCACAATATATCATCAGGGGTATTCGCTCTTCTGCAGATTTTGAATATGAGAAGACAATTGCACAGCTCAACCACATGATGGAACCAGGTATCGATACTTTTCTAATCTTGTCTTCTCCTGAATTATCAGCAATTTCATCAACCATTGTGCGTGAAATCATTATCGGCAAAGGTGATACGAGTAAATTCTTGCCTAAAGAGGTAGAAATAGATATGAATAAAATCTGACAAGAAGATAGTATTTAATTTTTACAAAGAGGAGTTATACACTTATGCTGTTGTTTGCAAACAAAAATATATTTATAAAGTTAAGAATTAAACCCATAGTTGATGCTCCTTTCCGCATCAGCTATCCCCTAAACACAACTCTTACCTATTACACAGTTTATTTTATACTACCTAAAATCCAAGATATTTTATGCTTTCTTAGGCTTGACACCCTAATCTTACATAAGACACTAAGACTGTTTATTAAAAGAGTATTATAGTATATAAATCTCTAGTCTTATTTGAGACATTGCATTAATAATCATAGTTCGCCTTTCAGCAAATCGTGTCCCATTTTATCTCGTTTGGTTTTGAGATAATTTTCGTTATAACTGTTAGGCAATACTTCTATCGGTATATTTTCTACAATCTCCAACCCATAACCTTTAAGTGCAGCACGTTTTTTGGGATTATTGGTAATCAATTTCATTTTGCTCACGCCTAAGTCCCGCAGAATTTGGGCACCAATGCCAAAGTCGCGCTGGTCGGCTTTAAAACCAAGTGCGAGGTTAGCATCTACCGTATCCATACCTTCTTCCTGCAGCTTATATGCTTTCATCTTATTCATAAACCCTATGCCTCTGCCTTCTTGCATCATATACAGCAATACGCCTTTGCCTTCTTTTTCAATCATACGCATGGCATTGTGCAATTGGTCGCCGCAATCACATCTAAATGAGCCCAAAATATCGCCGGTAATACAGGATGAATGCACCCGCACCAATACCGGTTCAGCAGCATCCCACTCCCCTTTCACCAAAGCAAAATGCTCATCATTGGAGTTGTCTTGTTTATAGGCTATCAATTTAAAATCGCCGTATTTTGTAGGCATATTCACTTCGACTTCTCGTTTAATCAGGCGGTCGTGCTGTAAGCGGTATTCCACTAAATCTTTGATAGAAATGATGCGCATATCCAATTTCTTTGCTAAAGCAATTAAATCTTGCATACGTGCCATCGTACCGTCTTCATTCATAATTTCTACCAAAACGCCTGCCGGTTCAAATCCTGCCAAACGGGCTAAATCTATAGCAGCCTCCGTATGTCCGGTACGACGCAGCACACCTTCTTTTTTGGCACGAAGTGGAAATATATGTCCCGGTTTGCCTAATTGCTCCGGTTTTGTATTCGGATTTATCAGTGCCTGAATAGTCTTAGCTCTGTCAGAAGCGGAAATGCCTGTAGTACATCCTTCCCCTATTAAGTCTACCGATACTGTAAATGGAGTATCATAGTGAGATGAATTGGCATTTACCATGAGTTCCAGTTTTAGCTCATCACATCTACTTTCTATCAGCGGCGTACAAATTAAGCCTCTGCCATATGTTGCCATGAAATTGATAATTTCCGGTGTAGCATTTCGAGCTGCGGTAATAAAATCGCCTTCGTTTTCTCGATCTTCATCATCAACTACTA
>CAZPBT010000025.1:0-20488 GCA_964584555.1 uncultured Chitinophagales bacterium | reverse complement strand
TTTACTTGACTAATCGAACTATAGACTGATTAAATGAGCATATAGTTGCGAAAGCTAAGGTAAAATATATTTAACTTAACATGATTGGCAAATATTATTTTTAGTAAAATTTTTGCAATTCATTAACTCGACTGTTTAGCAAGTTCTGTGCGAAAAGTATCTATTGTGCCCGATATGCTGTCTACCACTTTGAAAAATATGGACAATTCATCCGGACTTAAGTTTTCTGTGATTTTCTTTTCCAGATTAAAAACAGTTCGCAAGGCAATTTTGCGCAATCGCTTGCCTTCTTCCGTAAGCACTACCAAAACTTTGCGTTGGTCTTCTTCGGCCGGCTTGCGGATGATTGCTTTCTTTTCCTCAAGACTGTTTAGGGTACGGGATAAACTATTGGGCTCCATACCGATTCTTGGGGCAATTTTAGTCACCGGCACACCGTCTTCTTCATAGATGGCCATCAGCACGAATGCCATAGATATAGTGCCATCGTTTTGACTGGCTCTCTCGTTAAACAACTTAACAATATTGAGCCAGGAAGTACGCAAATGATATATGACCATCTGATCAGCAGCCTGTTGAAATAAATCCATAAATAAATGTAAATAAAGAAAAATTAAAAATCATAGTATTGACCTGAAAATTCAATGCATGCATTGAAAATTAATCAGAATTTAGCTTTTGTTTATAGGTAAGTTTATATTGAGCAAGCGTTGGTGCAATAAATTATTTATACTGGTATTTATTAAATTAATTATATCTTTAGGTCAAAATAAGCATATGAAATTTTGGAATAAACTATTTGGAAAAAATGAAGAACGAGCAAATGTTTCACCTGAAGATGTAAGTTTTACAACAGAATTTAAAGATGCTGCGGCACGTTATTTAGCTTATCCCGGAGCTGAAATAGAATTTAGTATAAATGATGATACACTTCAAGCTCTGCCTTTGAATGTGCAATTTAACGAAGAATATAAAGAATGGAAAGAAGTTCAATCTGTATGGGACAGAAGGGGTATTTTATTTGGTGCATTAGATAAATTTTATCTGCACAATATTGAAAGATGGAAAGTTGTAGAACGATATGTAATGGACAGATATCCAACAGAAGCCATTAAATTTGTTATGAACAAGTGCGATAAGTCAGATTTTGCTGATGCCGATTTTCGGGCTGCACTTGCAAAGTGTTTCTTCTGTTTAAATGAGTATGAAAAAGGACTGGAAAATGCAGAAAAAGCTTTAACAATTAATCCTGATGCTAAACGTGCAAAAATTGTATATGCTGACTTGTTGCATGTAACCGGACAGCAAGATAAAGCACATGCTATCTACAATGAAATATTGAAATCAAGTAAACTGACGGAGACGACAAAAACAGAAATATCATTCCTGGATATACTCGGCTTCCACGAAGACATACTTCCCTCATCAGTTTATGCAGTCGGCTTATTGAATAATGAAGAGTCTACTAGTGAAGCATGGGACAGTGTGGCGGGAGAATTTTATTATTCCCCATATTTTAGATTACAGCACGCATATTGGCTCATGGAGCATAAAGAAGTTTTAAAAGGAGTTGTCAAGTTAATTACGCTTACACAAGAGTTTCCATCTTGTAAAGAAGGAGTTTGTAATGCATATAGCGCAATTCAACAATTGAGGGAACAAACCGGAGAAAGTTCTTTATTTGAAAATGAAGCTCAAAATTTAAAAAAAATGATTGCTGAGAAAAATTGGAATTAACTTAACCCAGAACTTCACTTTAGTTAATCTTTTTAGACGTTATATTTTCTAATTTTGTAACATCTTATCACTACAAAATTATTATTGTTATCATGAATGACTATTTGCAAAATGCTACTTTAAGACAACTCTTAAAAACATTAAATATTCCGGTACCCGTACCTCCCATTTTAAAACGAAATCTCAATCCCTATCAAGCCGATGAATTTCAAGAAAAATCCATTGCAGTCTTTGGAAAAGAAACCGAATTTTTAAAAGAATTCCAAAAAATAATAACTGAATACACTTCTCACCAAACCATATATGCGGATAAACTCGATGCAATTGTTGTCAGTTGTGTGGATATAAATTCGTTTATGGAACTGGAAGATGTTTTCAGTGAACTGAAAAATGTTTTGGGAAAAATTAACGCAAATGGCAGAATCCTAATCATATCTAAAACAGATAATTCAAGTGCTGTTTCTTTTACACTTCAAAAATCACTGGACGGTTTTACGAGAGCTTTGTCTAAAGAGATTGGTGGAAAAAAAGGAGTTACAGTTAACCAATTGAAAATTGAGCATCACGAAATAAAACCCGATGCGATTGTGCATGCGTCTCTCTTCTTTTTAAGTAATAAATCCTCATTCATCACGGGGCAAGTTGTTCCTCTTTGCTCTAAAACAGGAGCTGTCTTCACAAGTATTAATCAGCTATTGAAAAACAAAACGGCTATTGTTACCGGAGGCGCAAGAGGCATTGGTGCAGCTGCAGCAAGAGCACTTGCCCGCGAAGGTGCAAAAGTGATTATCATAGATATTCCGGCATCTGAGCAAGAGGCAAGATTACTTGCTGATGAAATTGACGGTATCGTCTTATTAAAAGACATTACATCAGCTGATGCCTTACAAGAAATACGGGCTTATGTGATGGAAAATTTTGGCGGTTTGGATATCTTAGTGAATAACGCAGGGATTACGAAGGATAAAACCCTGGCTAAAATGTCTCTTGAACAATGGAGAGCAGTATTAGCAGTAAACCTGAAAGCAGTTATGGATTTATCAAACACGTTTATTGATAATGGATTCAATGCACATGCTAAAATCGTGAGTTTGTCATCCATTTCAGGCATTGCAGGTAATGTTGGACAAACCAATTATTCCCTCACTAAAGCCGGTGTGATTGGATTTACGCAATATCTGGCCAACCACCAAAAAGATATATATGCTAATGCTGTTGCTCCGGGATTTATTGAAACCAAAATGACTGAAAATCTTCCTTTCTTGGTAAAAGAGGGCGGCAGACGTTTGTCAACACTAAAACAAGGCGGATTGCCGGAAGATGTTGCTGAGCTGATTTGTTTTCTGGCATCACCACTTTCTGATGCAATTAACGGAGAATGTGTACGTGTTTGTGGTGGTAGTATGATTGGGGCATAAAAAAGTTTACAAAACTTAACATTTGTGAAAATAATGTTATATATTGGTTGCGTCATTTTAAACCAATAAATGTAGCATAATGAAAAGATTTATTATTTTATTATTTTGCTGTGTGTTGTTTCAGCCGGGATGGGCTCAAAAGAAAAAAACCAGCAGTAAAAAGACCAGTACAACTCAATCTAAAGACCAACTCAATTTAAGAATCAGAAAGAATGTAACCCGCCCTGAAGGTAAGCATTGGTATGTTAATGTGGGTGGAGGTTATGGTATTCCGTTTTTATCTACAAACAAACGCTCACCGCTTAAAGAAGTTGGTGATAAAGAATGGTATCAACGTGAAAATGATTTGTCAGTAAAATCCAGATTTGGAACGAACGGAGGTGGATTCTGTTTGAACGTAGGTTGGGGGCATATGTTTAATAAATACATAGGTATTGACGTGTTGCACACCATGGGATGGCATCCGGAGCAATTGGGTGCAAAAATCGATTTGCCAACTTATTATGCTACACAAAAAACCGGAACATTTGGTATTTATATTTCCCCGCATTTGGTAATGCATTGGGACAATGGTAAACGTTTTGGAATTACGGGTAAAGCCGGATTAGTGTTGCCTGTCTTTGGCAAAACAGAATCCAGAGCTTATATTTTGGATAATCAGGGTCGTGTAATCGAGACATTAGGTGGTTTGCCGATTTTACCTTTAAATACCGCCGCACTAGGGTTGGGTAATTTGGCAAATCTGCAAATTGAAATTGTCGGTAAAGCACATACTTCATATCATCCTACAGTAGGGGTGAGTACGTCTATAGGATTCGATGTAAAACTCAATAAATTAGTTGATTTATTTGCAGAAGTAAGAATTCAGGCCTATACCATTAAACTGAAAGAAACTATTTTTGATGAATTTTCTCAAACATCAACATTAAATGTTGCAGGCATTCCAATTCCGGCACCGGATGGCTTATTGGCTATTCCATCACAAGTAAAAAATGCAGAAGAAGCACCGGAGTTTCTCAAACACTATGTGTATGTAGATGAAGTAAACGAAGAGTCAAATACTGCCAGATACGGTTTTAAAAGTTTGTTTGCTGATGGTCTTATAAAAGATTTATTACAACCAGGCGTGCCTAGTATCGATATAGATAAACCTATGGCAGAGCCGGGACAAAAGTTTAATGCATCATCCATGTATTTTAATTTAGGTCTGCGATTTAATTTGACATCTAAAAAACGTCAGGATAAATTATATGAAAAACAAGGAAAAACAAACTATAAAAAAGGAAGTAAAAAACCTAAAATGACAGAGCCTGAACCGGAGCCGGGTACAATTATAGATGAACAGCCTGCGCAAGATAATACCAATCAGGAATAATATTAACAAAATAAATTTAAAAACAGGCTGGTCGTTAGATCAGCCTGTTTTTTTTATACTCAGATAAATTTAAGATGGAAAATTTGTGTCATGTCCATAAATTGGTTGATTCGCATAGCATTTCTGAGGAAAAGCGGATAGTTTGAAAGGGTAGTTTGTTCAAAAAATTTATGCGCTTTCACTACTTGAATATGGGGTGACCAATTTGCTACCGTGTCAATTGACAAAACAGCCCATTCCAGATGTGCCTGTTTCATGCCTGCAGATTTTATCCTGCGGTCTACAAAAAATTTGCCGAGATTGGATATGACATCAAACATAATTTCTGCACCTTTTAACCGCCCGGCTATTGTTACTAAAAATGATTTGACATCTTCTTCATTGAAATAAGGCAGTACGCCCGGTATGGTAATAAACAATCCTTTGGAAATATCACCGATATCATCTATCCAGGTGTAATCCAGCATAGACTTTGCAATATATCTAACTCTGCGATCCGGTATAGACAGTAACTGCTCTCTTAGTGCTATGCTGTCCGGCAAGTCCAAGTCATACCAAAGTGCTTTTCCGTTATCACATCGGTAAAAAGTGGTATCTAATCCACAGCCAATATCCAGAATTTTTCCCTCAGGATGTTTTTCTAAAAATTGCATAATATAATCGTCCATCAATTTTGCCCGATAAGCCAAACCATGTATACCGATGCGGGTCATATTCACCAGTAATTTCTTTCTGTCCACCTCCAGCATATCCATGAGCTCAATAGCTTTCATGTCAATTAAAACAGGGTGCTTATAAGTAGCTTCTTTTGCGCGGGCAGCTAATGGCAAGAGTAAGGTTTCTTGTACCCTGCCTAAATTAATTTTTATCTTGTTTTGCATAACAGTCGATATTAGTGAAAGAAAATGACAAAAGATGGAAATGTAGTCTGTCGTTCATTCATCATTTATCATTCATCAAAATAACAGGGTCTTTATACTTCATCAATAAAATAACAGAAAGCACGGACGTAATGACACTGACAAACGCAACCAACCTAATGCCCGTGCTATTATCTGGCGTATTACCCAAAAGCAATAGGGAAGGAAAAATTAAGCTTGTAAGGGCAATCCCCATTTTCATCATAAATGTTTTCATGCCATAATAGGATGCATTCTTATATATTCCTGTTTTTTGAGCATCAGCTTGTGCCATATCACCGGCCATGGCCATGGGTAACAAACCCAGAACGGCGGTAGGATAAATATTGAGCAGTATGTAAATACTTACTGCCCAAAAAGTAGGTAATTTGAAAAAGCCGTAAAATGTGGTATATAAATAACTCAACATCAAAAATACACATGCAGAAATCATAATATTGCGTTTGCCATAACGCGCAGTCAGTTTTGCTATTAACGGATAAAGTGCAAAAGAAAATAAACCCAGGCTATATAAGATATAGGATGTATATACATTGTCGAGTTTCATTAAGGTGGCAACGATATAGGGTACGGCAATGGTAAATATCTTTTGTGGATACCAGTTAAGTAGTTCAATAAATGCAAAATATCTGAAATTTTTGTTGCTCCATACGTCACTTATCATTTGAAGAAAAGGAGTGTTTTTATTTTCATAAGACTTTTCAGTATTGCTGTTGTCAGGAACAAACAAAACAGGAACATACATGAAGATTGCCGATAGTATGCCAAAGAGTAAAATACCCGTTTGAAATGCCCGTTCATTTCCCATGGTATCGCCCAAATGTTTGATAAATAAATTTATCGTCTGCCCAATGCCGATTCCCAAAGCATACGCTACAGAAATGATCATGGTGATAGACATGCGTTCTGATTCACTGTGGCTCAATTCATTAATCAATGCATTATACGGAGTGGTATAAAAACAAATGATTAAAAAAACAGCCAGGATGCAAACAGACATCCATGCCGCATTTAGTTGACTTATATACGGAGTAGGAGGGAAGAATGTCAGAACACTTAATATCGCTAAAGGCAGTGCAGAAAATAACATAAAGGTTTTGCGCTTTCCCCATTTGAAATGGCTATTGTCGCTTAGTGTGGCCACTATGGGTTCCATAAATGCACTGATGAAGTAGGCTGTAAAAGTTATAATGCCAACCAGCTTAAATATTCCGAAATAGGTAGTCTGTGGTATAAATGCATTAAAGAGTGGTGTACCATTATCGGGTGGTAAATAAAATTGAAAAACGAGATCTGTTACTCCATACGCCGCCAGACACCATCCTATTTGACCGCATGCAAACAGTATTTTTGTTTTCAGCGTGGATGCTTGCTTTTGCATAAGCCAAAAATAAAACTAAAATTACTTTCCTACTTTTTTTGCCGCTTTGGGGTTGTTCTCTAAAAATTGCTGTACTGAAGTATCCGTTACAGAATAAGTTTTGGAACGGTCAATAAGAGACAAGTTGATGTATTTTTTCGGGTTCGCTTTTAAATCAGTCAGTAAAGCATTCAGCGAATTAATTGTTTTAGTGATATCATTATAGGCACCATCTTCTTTCAGCAATTTAGAAATTGAGCCATCTCCGTCGTTTACTAATTTCAATGTTTTTTTCAATTCTTCAAGCGTATTACGTGCACTGGTTACCGTAGCTTCCAAATCCAGTGCAGCCAGTTTGCCGGACAATTTTTCAAAATTAGTCAGTATAGAGTCTATTTTTCCGGTTTCATTATTAAACTTCGCAGTTAACTGATTTACATTTTTCAAAATGCCGTCTAAATTTCCCTTATTGTCTGAAATGGTTACATTTAGGGTAGTAATCATCTTATCAGCATTACCTGCCAACCGGTTAACCGAAACTAAAGTAGTAGATAAATCACCTACGGCTTTTTTCAATAAGCCATTTTCACCTTTGCCTAATTGATTATTCAGATTAGCTGATAAGCCTGAAAAGTTATCCAGTAAAGTATCTAATTTGGGTTTAAGCTGACTAATTAAGTCAACACCCTGATCTATTGCATTACCTTTTACCATGCATTCTAAAGTATCCGAATCGGTGGCTTCTTTTGCACTGTTTCCTCTTAAATGCCCAATGCCCATTTTTCCCAGCATGTCTAATCCGTAAATGATGAATTTACTGTTATTGGGAATAAACACATCATTATTCAGCTTTAGGCGCATAATTGCTTTATGTGGATATGTGGAACTGTTCGATAATTCAATCTTGTCAACACGACCAATATTAACGCCGTTTTCAAAAACACCATTAGAAGTTACGATGTTATTTGTACGGTCGGCAACGATATATACATATTTACTGCGTGTAAACATACTGTCGCCCTGCAAAAATTTAAACCCCAAGATGCCCAAGGTTAATCCGATAATGGTGAGTGCGCCTACTAAAATTTCGTTTTTATTTTTCAATTTCTCAGGTTTAAACTCACCAAATATAAGGAGAAAATTGAAACTATCTCAAATATTTAGAGGCATCTGTTGAAGAAAGTCGGATTCCATCTTTATACACGCAAATAAATGCATCATGATACCCGGAAGATTTTGCCTTTTTTAATGAAGATTTTGCTTGTAAAATGGCAGGATAGGGTCCTAAAACATACTTCAAAATGCCATTTATGTTTTCATAGCTGACATCCTCAAAAAATTTATAACATTTATCTGTTGCTGGAAGTGGCTTGTCGGTAGCTCTTATTTGTACTTTATATTGTATGCCACTGTTGTCAGCAATAACTTTTGCAGGAGGTGGCGGAGTGTTTTTTTGCTTATCGATTTTTGTTTTGGTTGCAGTTTTTGTTGTAGTCATATCCATATCAAAAGGCTCGACTGTTTTGCCTTTTTTGTTAGCAGCATTGTCATTGTTTTTTACAGTAGATGTAGTTGGGGCTGAAATTGTTGCCGGACTCGTTGTATTCACAACATCCGTTTTTGTTTCATTTGTTAGTGTAGCTGTAGAGCTGTTTTCAATTGCTGTTGTAACTGAGCTTTCCGTCGGGGTTTGTAATACCGGCTCAGTAAATGAACCCTTTTCCAACAAATTTTTGTATTCCTCAAATGCATTAAAAATAGCCCCGGCCAGTTCTTGCTGTCCACTTGCTGAGATTAAATATTTTTCTTCATTTGAATTGGTCAAGAAGCCGGTTTCAACTAATATAGCGGGACAAGTAGTGCGGTATAAAACCCAAAATCCGGCTTGTCGCACACCGCGATTGTATCGGTTTAAATCTTTGGTAAATTTTTCCTGTACTTTACTGGCTAATAAAGTACTTTGTTCAATATTGGCATTTTGCGCCAAAGACAAAGCTATCATTGATTCAGGTGAATCGGGATCGAAGCCCTCATAAGTTTTTTGGTAATTTTTTTCAAGTTTGATTACCGCATTCTCACGTTTGGCAACATCAAGATTGGCTTCTGTTTTGTGTAAACCCATTAAATAAGTTTCTGCACCATAAGCACTTTTATTGGGGTTAGCATTGCAATGTACGCTCAAAAATAAGTCGGCATTATTCAGATTTGCTGTTTCAGCACGGTCTTGTAAGGTGATAAAAACGTCACTTTTTCGGGTATACAGTACTTTGATATTCGGATATTTATCTTCAATTAATTTACCAAGTGCAAGAATAACTTTTAGGGTCACGTTTTTTTCGTAAGAACCCGAAGGACCATTACATCCGGTATCATGACCGCCATGCCCGGCATCCAAAACAACGGTTTTCATTGAATAATTATTGCCTGCACCTGCGCCTGCCAAACTCTGCAAGCTGAGACTTAACAAACAAATGAAAAATGTGGTCTTTATTTTTGTGATTATAAACATATCTTTGAAACTGTATTTAATTTGTAATATTGTGCTGTTGCACCGTTTTTTTTTACATATTCTCTTTTCTGTTTTCCTCTTTTATGCGGGTACTGTTTCCTCATATGCACAAACTGCAAGCCAAACTGATTCTGCCATATCTGAAAAATTTCTTAAAAATGATACTGAAGAAGATTCGATACAGCAGGATTCATTAAAATTCATTTCAAAATTACAAAAAGAGTTGGCAGATTCTTTGGTTAAGAATTCCACAAATGTTGAAGTCAAATCATTTAAAATCGCAGAAAATGATTTAGAAGAAGAAGTGAAATACACTGCAGATGACTCCATCATCTATGATATCCCGAATAAAAAGGTGTACTTGTATGGCCATGCCAATATCAAATATCAAGAAATGGATATGTATGGCGGTTTTATCCAGTTTGACTGGGACAGCAGTGAAGTATATGCCAAGGCTACACCCGACAGTCTTGGATATCTAAAAAAGATACAGTTTAAAGACGGCACCGGAGAATATATGGCAGAAGCAGCAAAGTTTAATTTCAAAACAAAAAAAGGGAAAAGCTACGGTTTAGTCACCAAGGAAATGGAAGGATTTTTGCACGGAGATCAAGTAAAAGTAGTAGACTCTGTTACCCTTTATGTAAAAAATGCAAGATATACTACTTGCGATTTGGATGATCCGCATTTTTATATCGAGGTAGGCAAGGCTAAAGTGGTGAAAGATAAATATATCGTAGGCAAACCGGCTAATTTGGTAATTGAAAAAGTGCGTACGCCATTGGTATTGCCATTTGCTTTCTTGCCAAATATTAAATCTAAAGGCTCCGGCTTACTTACACCCACTTATGGACAATCTACTAATTTGGGTTACTTTTTCCAGAATATTGGTTATTACTGGCATATTAATGATAAAATGGATTTAACTACTACTGCAGATATTTATACTTTGGGCAGCTGGGCATTGCGGGTTAATTACAACTTAAAATTATTATATAAATTTTACGGCACACTCAATTTTACCATAGCACAGCAAAGAGGCAGTATTGAGTATGAAAGATTTTACCCCAATCGTAAAAAAGCTCCATTTAATTTTGGTATACAGATGCAAATGAATATCGATCCCAAACGCATGTATAACAGTTCTTTCAATGCCAATATAAATATTACTAGCAGTAAGACGTTTCAATATTTAAACTCCAGAGATCCGCAAAGTGTACTAAGCACAACGTTTACATCAAATATCAGTTATAGTAAATGGTGGCCGGGCAAACCCTTTCAGCTTTCCGTAAGTTCTAGTCTGAACCAAAATACACAATCAAAAGTTATTGCAGTTACTGTACCTTCCATGCATTTTAGTGTTACCCGTATTAATCCGTTTCAGAGTAAAGTACAACGAACCAAAAGAAAATGGTATGAAAATATTGGTTTCTCCTATGATTTTAATGCTCAAAACACCATGTCGGGCCCGGATTCTTTATTCTTTAACAAAGAAACTTTAAAAAATAATACGAACTCAATTACGCACAGTATCCCTATTTCCGGAAACTTCCAGTTGTTTAAATACATCAACTTTAATGTCAATTTTAATTACAATGAAAAATGGTTTTTTAACTATACAGATAAACAGTATTACAATGAATATATAAAGTATAATATTTATACAAAAAAATACGATACAATATACAATAAAGCAATTTCTGATATTAAGTTTGGATTTAAAACTTATCGCGACTTCAATTTAGGCTTTAGTTTCGGTACAAATCTCTATGGCTTGTTCCAGTTTAAAAAGAGCAAGTTACAGGCCATTCATCACCGATTTTCTCCATCCTTAAATTTTAATTTTGCACCAGATTTTACTGCTCCAAAATGGAAATACATGCGCACCGTAAAGACAGATTCGTTAGGCAATACTGAGCAATATTCTATCTTCAATAACAACGGAATTTATCCCGGACAAAAACAGGGAAATATAGGCTTGAATTTCAGTAATACCATCCAGATTAAAGTAAAATCTAAAAAAGATACTATAAACGGTTACAAGAAAATTAGCTTGTTAGATGCACTCAATTTCGGAATGAGTTATAATATGTTTACCAAACAACTTTCTCCGTTAAACATAAATGGCAATACCCGTATTTCAGAATATATCAATTTGTCTTTCGGTGTATCAATGAATCCATACTCACTAGATTCGCTCAACAGGCAAACCAAGACTTTTTATTGGAAAGAGGCTAAGCGGTTTTTTCGTTTTACCAATGCGCAAATTACAATTAACGGCAGTATACGTTCAAAGAAAGCTGGTAGTATTGAAAGCCAGCAGCTCGATCAGCAATTATACCAACAACAGGGATTCACTAATCAGCTCTATTCAATGAGTCCTTATGAAAAAAGTTTTTACAATTTTACGGTGCCTTGGTCAGTCAATTACAGCTATTCATTTAGTGTAAATAAATATAAATATAATAAGAAAGATACCTTGTCGTTTAATCAGGGATTGTCTTTAGGCTTGGATATCAATATCACATCCAAATGGAAATTGAATGTGAGTTCAGGTTTTGATTTCAGTAGTAAGAAGCCTCAAATTACCCGTACAGATATTTCTGTAATCAGGGATTTGCATTGCTGGCAATTAGAATTCAGATGGACACCGTTCGGTTATCAGGCAGGTTATTTTATTTCGTTGTATGTAACTTCACAGCAATTCAGTTGGCTACGTTTACAGAAACAAAAAGCCTTCTTTGATTCAGGATTTTTTGGTTCGGGTGGTGTAAATTCAAATGCATTTGGCAGCTTCCTGCCTAAATAAAAAATGGACGGGCATGAAAAGATTTTATACTGATTTAATTATATCGAATACTGCTTATTTGCAAGATGTGGAAGCTGGTCATTGTACTAAAGTTTTGCGATGCAGAGTTGGTGAAAGTATAGAATGTATGGATGGTAATGGCTTGTTGTTAAAAGGCACTATTTCAGAAATAAAAAAACACGAAGTGGCTGTTGAAATTATTGAAACAATTGAACACCAGTCATCGAACATTAATAAATTAGCCATTGCTTTGCCACCAACTAAAAACCCGGCAAGGTTTGAATGGTTCGTCGAAAAAGCTACGGAAATTGGCATAGCGCATATTTATCCGATGCTTACAGAAAGAACAGAAAAAGCATCGCTGAAAATGGAAAGATTAAATCATATTGTTATTTCAGCAGCGAAGCAAAGCAGACAATTGTTTTATCCTAAAATACATGATCTTAAAAAAATGGAAGATATAATGGCCATAAACGAAGCGCAACAAAAATTGATTGCTCATTGTGTAGGTCAAAAAGAGAGTCTGCTAAATTTGTATAAGAAAAATGAAGATGCATTATTGCTTATTGGCCCTGAAGGAGATTTTACAAATAAGGAAATTGAACAGGCTATTAACAAAAATTATCAGCCGGTTTCATTGGGAAACAGTATATTGCGTGTAGAAACTGCCGGTATTGCTGCCACTGTAATTGTAACGGCAATAAATGCTAATTAATCTCTTGAATAATGAAAAATTTCAGTTTAGTATTTCTTATCCTCATAAACAGCATTTTTGTACAGAGTTTTGCCCAAGGTAAATCGACGGCAAAGATTGGCCTCTTGAAATATAAAGGCGGAGGCGATTGGTATGCCAATCCAACCTCATTGCCCAATTTAGTCAAATTCTGCAATCAGAATTTAAACCTGAATATGAATTTCCAAATTGATGAAGTAGAGCCCGGCAGTGCTGAACTCTTCAACTACTCTCTGGTACATCTTACAGGTCATGGGAATATTATTTTTTCCGCCGGAGAAGCAGAAAATATGCGAAACTATCTCATTGCAGGCGGTTTTTTGCATATTTCAGATAATTACGGCATCGATAAATTTATTCGCAAAGAAATGAAAAAAGTATTTCCTGAACTAGAATTTGTCGAGTTGCCTGCATCCCATCCCATTTATCACCAGAAATATGACTTTTCAGGCTTGCCCAAAATTCACGAACACGATGGAAAGCCGGCACAGGGATTTGGTATCATCTACGAAGGGCGTTTAGTTTGTTTTTATGATTATGAATGTGATTTGGGTGATGGATGGGAAGACCAACAAGTACATAAAGATTCGGAAAATGCCCGACAAAATGCCCTTAAAATGGGTGCTAATATCGTACAATACGCATTTACCAAATAGCCAACCTACGAGGTCAAATTAATCAGCTTATTTTTTAAGTAACTGAAAATCATTTGATTAGTTTTTCAACCTACGAGGTCAAAAATGTTTATTACCTTTATTTCATTCTAACTTATGCATTCGCTCTATCAATCTTATAAACAGCAGCCTGTCATTCAGGATTTTTATGATGCAATTTGTATCGGTTCCGGGTTAGGTAGTTTAACAACCGCTTCACTTCTTGCCCGCAAAGGCTGGAAGGTGTTGGTGCTCGAAAAACATACCACACCCGGAGGATTTACCCACGTATTTAAACGCAACAAATATGAGTGGGATGTAGGTTTGCATTATGTAGGTGATATGCACCGCAAAAGCTCAATGGCACGTTTGGTTTTTGAACACATTACAGATGGCAACTTGAAATGGGCAGATATGGGCGAAGTATATGACCACGTCATAATTGGCGATAAATCTTATGAATATGTCAAGGGATTGCAAAACTGGAAAACGAAGATGAAATCTTATTTTCCGACAGAAAATGATGCAAGGGCAATTGATAAATATGTTGAGTTGTTGTTTGCGGTAAACAAATCGTCGAAGTCTTTTTTTATACAAAAAGCACTGCCCGATTTTATTCGTTTTTTTACTAATCCCTTTTTGGGAAATGACTATAAAAAATTTGCCTCTAAAACTACACAACAAACACTTGACGAAATTAGCGATAATGATGAATTGAAAGCTGTCCTTTCAGCACAGTTTGGCGATTACGGCATGCCACCTGATGAAAGTAGTTTTGTAATCCATGCTGCAGTAGCATTGCATTATATGAATGGTGGTTATTATCCGATTGGTGGCTCAGAAGAAATTTTTAACACGATTGCTCCGTCAATTTTGGAAAATGGAGGCGCAATTATAGTCGGTGCTGACGTACAAGAAATTGAAACAGCAAATGGGATAGCTACCGGAGTGAAAATGCGTGATGGCAGAACAATTAAAAGTAAATTAGTGATAAGCGGTGCAGGAGTGCATACCACCTTCAATCATCTGATTTCTGCTACAGACAAACAAAAAATCAAATACGATCAAGATGTGAAGTATTTACCGCATTCTTCCGGGCATTTAAGCTTGTATATAGGTCTGAAAGAAACTGCTGCTGATTTGAAATTGCCTAAAGCCAATTATTGGATTTATCCAAACGGGAATTTGCATAATATTGCCGTGAAAGATTTTTTGGAAAATTACAAGAAAGAATTTCCTGTAGTTTATATCTCATTTCCTTCAGCAAAAAACCCAAAATTTGAAGAAAAATATCCGGGTCGGGCAACTATCGAAATCATTACGGTAGCCAAATACGAATGGTTTCAAAAATGGGAAAATGAAAAATGGAAAAAAAGGGGAGAAGAATATGACAGGCTAAAAGAATATTTCGCTCAACGCTTGCTGGAACATTTATATCGTGTAGAACCTCAGTTGAGAGGCAAAATAGATTATTACGAATTATCTACACCCATAACAACACGTCATTTTTGTAATTATGGCAAAGGCGAAATTTATGGCTTGGATCATGGAACAATACGTTTTGAAAAAGAATATCTGCAACCTAAAACTCCCATCAAAAATTTTTACCTGACCGGACAAGATATCGTTACCGTAGGTATTGCAGGTGCATTGATGAGTGGTGTATTAACGGCTTCTGCAATTTTAAAAACCAACCTCATCAGCGATATGGTCAAGCATGCAAAAGCTTGATAATTTGATTTTCCTGTGAATATTTTATCCATTTCATAACGGTTACAATTATGCTGTTCATTCGTGTTGGGGTGGTATGTTGTTTTAATAGCGTACATTTGTCAGGGAATTTATGACTAACAAATTCGAAATCTTTGTTTATGTCAGAGGATTGCTGAGTAAAATTGTAAACTATGGATATACTCAATTATAACAGACAAGCGTGGAATCATCAAGTAGAATTAAAAAATAAATGGACTTTACCCGTTAATGAGCAAGATATAGTTGATGCGCAAAACGGAAAATATGATTTGCTCTTAACCCCTAAAAAACCGGTGCCTGTAAACTGGCTGGGTGAGCTGAATGGGAAAAAGATCTTGTGTCTGGCTTCGGGAGGCGGGCAACAAGTGCCAATTTTCGCAGCATTAGGTGCTATCGTTACATCTTTTGATTTGTCAGATGCACAGTTGCAACAAGATAAAGAAACGTGCGAAAAATTTGGATTGCAGGTGCAATTAGTTCAGGGAGATATGGCTGATTTATCCGCATTGCAAAACGACACTTTTGATTTGATATTTCATCCTTGTTCCAATTGCTTTAGCGAAGAAATATTGCCGGTATGGCAGGAGTGCTTCCGCGTGCTGAAAAAAGGCGGTGTGCTGCTTAGTGGTTTTTGCAATCCGATTATCTATGCATTCGATGCAGAAAAAAGAGATGAAGAGCGTGTATTAGAAGTGAAATACAAGTTGCCTTATTCCGATCGGGATTCGTTGAATGAAGCACAGCGCAACAAATTCAAAGAAGTGAACGAACCTTTTTGTTACAGCCATTCGTTGACTACACAATTGGGTGGACAATTAAAAGCGGGATTTGTATTGCAAGACCTGTTTGAAGATAATTGGGGCGGAGAAGAAACGGAAGACCGTTATTTCGATTCGTTTATCGCTACCAAATCTATGAAACCTCATTAATGCGATAATTAATGAAATTATTTAAACTTATTAGAATTAAAAAATGAAAAAAAGAAAAGTAAATAAAAAGAAAGATACATCACGAAGACCTTCTAAAAAATCAGAAGAAAAATTATTGATTGGTGATGAAATGATTGGTGTGATAGATATTGCACGTAGTGGAGATGCTTATGTAAAAGTAGAAGGAAAAAACAAAGATTTGTTTATTCACCGAAAAAATACGTTTAAAGCATTTGACGGGGATACGGTAAAAATTATGCGCATGCACAAACCGAATGCCATCCGTCAGGAAGCAGTAGTAACAGATATTGTTCAACGTGTACGTACGCAATTTATCGGCGTGGTTTCACGAAAAAATGATACTTGCTTTGTTATACCCGATAATTCCGGAATAAAGGTAGACTTTTATATTCCTGAAAATCGCTCTAAGGGAGCGAAAGAAAATGATAAGGTGGTAGTAGAATATGCTGAATGGCGTGACAAGGACAAAAATCCGATTGGACATATCACGGAAATTTTGGGCAATGCCGGAACTAACGATGTAGAGATGAAATCGCTCTTGGTAGAAAACGGATTTTATACGGCATTCCCCAAAGAAGTGCTCAATGCTGCCGATGAGTTGGATATGCAAATCTCTAAACAGGAAATAAAAAAACGCAGAGATTTCCGCAATGTACCCACTTTTACAATTGACCCACAGGATGCCAAAGATTTTGACGATGCACTTTCCATCCAAAAAACAGCAGATGGTTTATGGGAAATCGGCGTGCATATTGCCGATGTTTCTCATTATGTAGCTGAAGGCTCAATCCTGGATAAAGAAGCTTATAAACGAGCCACGTCTGTTTATCTGGTAGATCGAGTTGCACCCATGTTTCCTGAGCGCTTATCCAATATCATTTGCTCCCTGCGGCCGAATGAAGACAAATGTTGCTTTGCCGCTGTTTTTAAAATGAATGATAAGGCAGAAGTAAAAGATGTGTGGTATGGCAGAACAGTCATTCACTCGCAAAAAAGATTTACTTATGAAGAAGCACAGGAAATATTGGAAGGCAATGATGGTGTTTTTAAAGAGGAATTACTGACTCTAAATAAGCTTGCACATACTTTACGTAAAATTCGATTTGCCAATGGCTCTATCAATTTTGAAGCACCAGAAACGAAATTCAAATTAGATGAGAATGGAAAGCCCGTGGGTGTGTATGTAAAAGAACGAAAAGATGCGCATTTGTTGATAGAAGATTTTATGCTGCTGGCGAATAAATATGTAGCATATTTTGTTGGGAAAGAAAAAAATGCAAATGGAAAAACTCCAATGGTTTACCGTGTGCACGACTTGCCGGATGAAGAAAAATTGATGGATTTTAGCTTGTTTGTGCGCAAATTCGGGCACAAAGTCATTCATTTCGACAACCCCAAACAACTCTCCAGAGATTTGAATCGCTTAATGACAGACATACAAGGCAAACCGGAACAAAATGTGTTACAGCAGCTCGCCGTGCGTTGTATGGCAAAAGCTGTGTATACTACCAATAATATTGGACACTATGGTCTGGGATTTGAACATTATACACATTTTACTTCGCCCATTCGACGCTATCCGGATGTTATGGTGCACCGGATTTTGCAGGATGCTCTGGATGGTAAGAAAATGCCTGGAAAAGATGAAGTAGAAATGAAATGTAAGCACAGTTCTGAACGTGAACGTGCAGCCGCTGACGCAGAACGGGCATCAGTAAAATACAAAATGGCAGAGTATATGCTTGATCATATCGGCGAAGAATTTGAGGGTGTGATTTCAGGGGTGAAAAATTGGGGAATTTACGTGGAATTACCTGAGTATAACTGTGAAGGATTATTGCGCATTGAGAAATTAAATGATGATGTCTATAAATACGACGAACGCTATCTGAAATTTACCGGAAAACACAGCGGTAAAACTTATCAGATTGGCGAACCCATACGGGTTAAGCTGTCAGAAGTAGACCTTGAAAAGAAAACCATCGATTTTGACCTCGTAGGTTGAAATCTAAAAATCAATATTTACAGGACTTCCGGCTCACTGCTTATGCCTGACCACCTCGTAGGTTGAAAAAAATGGCTTAAAAGTTGTAATATTATATCCTGAAAATAAACTTATAGAATTTAAAAAAGTGCTCAAATTATGAAACATTATTTATTTACTGCTGCTTTCTTTTTATTGTTGTCATCTGCATTTGCACAATCCAAAGATGTAGTAGGTGTTAACGTAGATGCTACCGTAAAGCCCGGTGATGATTTCTTTAAATATGCCAATGGCGGTTGGATTAAGAAAAACCCTATTCCGGCAGCCTATTCACAATGGGGAATTGGTAATTTGGTGCAAGAAGATGTATGGGATAAATTATATGCCGTAAACCGTTCTGCTTTCAAAAAAATGGAAATGGGTAATGCCGATTTGAGTACAAAACAAATAGCAGGTTTTTTCCAGTCTGCCATGGATACTGCCACTATTAACAAACTAAAATTGAAGCCGATAGCCAAAGAATTGGCAATGATTGACTCAATCAAAGACAAAAAAGGATTGATAACTGTAATTACAGCATTGCATAAATTAGGTGTTGCAACTTCTTTTGATATTGGTATTTACCAGGATGCGATGAACAGTGATGTAAATGCACTTTATCTTACGCAAGGTGGATTGGGATTGCCTAACCGAGATTATTATTTTAATAAAGATGCCCGCACACAAAAAATTGTAAAAGACTATCAAACGAACCATTTGCCAAAAATGCTGGGATTTGTCAATCCGAATTATCGTAAATACAGTTCGACCGTTTTCAGTTTGGAAAAAAATCTGGCATCCAGATCAAGAAAACTGGAAGACTTGCGCGACCCTTATGCCAATTATAATAAAATGTCAATTGCACAGTTGAATAAGCTTACCCCGCAAATAAACTGGAATACGGTGTTCCAGCAACTTGATATCAAAGTGGATTCTGTTATTGTTGGTCAACCGGAATTTTTCAAAAAGTTAGATTCTATGATTAATATGATGCCATTGAGTGTTTGGAAAAATTATTTGCGCTATCATGTACTGACAGATTTTGCCGATTATTTATATCAGGATGTGGAGAATGAAGATTTTCGTTTTTATGGCAAAGTTATCCGAGGCAGAAAAGAAATGTTGCCAAGATGGAAACGTATGCTGATGTGGGAAGAAAGTGCTATGGGCGAACTGTTGGGACAGCTTTATGTAAAAGATAATTTTAATGCAAAAACAAAAGAACGCTATGAGAAATTGTGCGATGAAGTATTTTCAGCATTTGCAGCACGTATTAAAAATCTGAACTGGATGTCGGACGCTACTAAACAAAAATCATTGCAAAAATTGAGTACAGTTGTAAAAAAAGTGGGCTATCCGGATAAGTGGAAAGATTTTTCTTCACTTAAAATTACACCCAATTCTTTAACTGAAAATATTAAGAATGTAAACGAATTTTGGTTCAAATATCAAGTAAGTAAATTGGGCAAGCCCGTGGACAGAACTGAATGGGATATGACCCCTCAAACATATAACGCCTACTATAATCCCAGCAATAATGAAATCGTGTTGCCGGCAGGTATTTTTGTAATCCCCGGATTTAAAGATGAAGAGATTGACGATGCCGTAATTTATGGCTATGCCGCTGCTTCTACTATCGGTCATGAAATAACACATGGCTTTGATGATGAAGGCCGTCAGTTTGATGCTAAAGGAAATTTACAAAACTGGTGGCAAAAAGAAGATGAAGATAAATTTAACGCAGCCGCACAAAAATATATTGACCAATTCAATAACTATGTTGTTCTCGATTCTATGCATATCAATGGGAAGGCCACGCTTGGAGAAAATATAGCAGATTTGGGTGGTTTGGTTATTGCCTTAGATGCATTCAAAAAAACACAACAATACAAAGAAGGAAAATTGATAGACGGTTATACTCCATTACAGCGTTATTTCATGGGCTATGCATTAGGCTGGCTGGGACATCAGCGAGATGAAGAACTGGCTACCCGAGTTTTGACGGATGTACATTCACCGGCTTTCTTACGTGTAAACGGACCGTTTTCTAATATTGATGATTTCTACAAAGCCTTTAATATCCAGAAAGGGGATAAGATGTACCGTGATGAAAAAGACCGGGTGAAAATTTGGTAATTGGAGATTGGCGATTGGTTATTGGTTATTGGTTATTGGTTATTGGAGATTGGTTATTGGTTATTGGTTATTAGTGATTGGTTATTGGAGATTGGTTATTGGAGATTGGTTAT
>CAZPBT010000024.1:15928-20579 GCA_964584555.1 uncultured Chitinophagales bacterium | reverse complement strand
AAAATCTCATCATTTCACTCACAAGTATCGCCCAGTCCGGTTGTGGATGTCAATGAGCAAAAATATTAATTTTATTTTTGTAACATATCTAACACAGGGCTACTTAAATATATAAACTGCTAAGTCCAATATTCCTGTTTTTTATTAAGCGTATAAAAACAGAAAACACAAAGTAATAATACAGTTCCGGAAAACACAACTCAGAGCTTAGCAAAACAGCACACTACATTTCTCTGACTATAAAAAAAATTAATACCGAAAATCATCAGTTTAATATTTGAATTTCGGGGAATAATATTTTGATGAGAACAAACTCCACCCTTTTTCGAACTAAGTTCGGCATAAAGAAGTTGCGAGATAATACAGTTAATTTCTTACGCCTTCCCCCTGCTTAACAAAAATACCAAAGAGCTTGTACTATCTATCTCCAGTAATAAAATCCTGATTTTACACTTAGCTACTTTGCTTACTCCTCTGCTTTTTATCCGAAATAACCTTATAAATTACTTCTTGCTGTTATAGACATCTTATATCAAGATTTGATACAATTCTATTTTACAAAATTAGTATTTATCAATTATTTATACTTAAAATCAAAGCTCAGATATTATCTTTCTTTCCCTATCTTTATCCCATGGAAAACTTCATCGTTTCGGCTCGTAAGTATCGCCCTGCCCAGTTTTTAGATGTTGTGGGGCAGGAGCAAGTGTCTGAGACGCTAAAAAAAGCACTTTTATCAGGTAAATTAGCACAGTCTTTCTTGTTCTGCGGCCCTCGTGGTGTGGGCAAAACCACTTGTGCCCGTATTTTGGCTAAAGCCATCAACTGCGAAAATCCTAATGCTGATTTAGAACCCTGCAATGTTTGTCAGTCTTGTGCTTCTTTTAACCAGAATGCATCTTTTAATATTTTTGAGCTGGATGCAGCATCCAACAACAGTGTGGACGATATCCGCCAATTGGTCGATCAGGTGCGCTATGCTCCGCAAAGCGGCAAATACAAAGTCTATATTATAGATGAGGTACACATGCTGTCTCAAGGTGCTTTTAATGCATTCTTGAAAACGCTGGAAGAGCCACCAAGCTATGCCATTTTTATCTTGGCTACCACAGAAAAACACAAGATAATTCCAACCATTTTATCGCGTTGCCAGATTTTTGATTTTAAGCGTATCTCCGAAAAAGATATTGTAAAACAACTTCAAAAAATAAGTGATAATGAACAAGTACAGGCAGAAGAAAGTGCCCTGCATGTAATTGCCCGCAAAGCTGACGGTGGTATGCGCGATGCTTTGAGTTTGTTTGATAAGATAGTAGGGTTTTCGGGCAAAACATTGAATTATCAGGATGTTATTCAAAACCTCAATATTCTCGACTATGAATATTATTTTCGTTTTACGGAATATTTTATGGAAGAAGATGCGGGGGCTTGTCTGAATGCCTTTAACGAGATTATCAATAATGGTTTCGATGGTGAAATATTCTTGCAGGGACTGGCGGAGCATATCCGGAACTTGCTGGTTTGTAAAGACGAAAAAACTGCCGACTTATTGGAAGCTGCTGATGATGTAAAGGCAAGATATAAAGAACAAGCAGCCCAGATTCCGCAAACATTTTTGTTAAATGCACTGCAGATTATCAACCAGTGTGATATTGACTATAAGACATCGAAAAACAAACGCTTGCAGATTGAAGTTGCTCTCCTTAAAATATGTTTCCTCAATACGCAGATTGAAAATACCCTGAGCGTCTTACTTGGCGAAAAAAAAAACTGAACGAGTTAATAGCTTGGTTTAAAGAAAGGATAGCTAAAAAGAAACCTGCACAAAAACAGGATGCAATTCCACCAAAAGTTCAGGAAGCTAAACAAAATATTGGGGTACCTGCTCAGGAAAAAATAAACGAAACGACTAAACATGTTGTCGAACATACTGATCATAAAGCTGTTGTAACTGAAACTATTGCTCCGCAAATAAAAAAGTTAAAAAAGGAACTGCCAACACAATCCGGCATAAAATCACTGTTTAAAGATTTACAACAAACTACTACGCAGCAAGTTGAAGAGAAGCTGGACTTAACAACGGTAACGGTACAACTGCTTTGGAAAGAATTTTTAAAAGAGAATCGCGAGAGATTGCAAAATGCATTTTTGAGCGTGGCCGACAGGCAAGTGCCGCATTGGGAAAATGAAGAAATTGTCTTCACCGAAACAAACAATATTTCATTGGAATTATTACAATTGCACAAGATGGATATTGTAGCATATTTTACCCGAAAATCTACACAGCCCATTGTGCATTTAAAATTTAATTTAGACCGTAAGCAAGAAGTAAAACGCGATTATAAAACACCAAAAGAGCGATTAAAAATAATGATAGATGAAAATCCGGCAATTTTAGAGTTAATAAAGAAGCTGGACTTAAATCTGGACTGATGCTCTTATTTTTGATGTAAATTATTAACGACAAGATTAAACTATTTATATAACATGGATAAAAGAACGGTAGTGATAGGTGCCAGTCCCAAGCCGGACAGGTATAGTTATAAAGCTGTAAAAATGCTGCAACAACATGGTCATACTGTAATTGCGTGTGGCTTTGAACATGCCACCATTGGGAATATTCCCATTGAAACGGAATGGAAAAAGTATGAAGATGTTGATACTGTTTCTATTTATCTCAATCCACAGCGACAGAAACAGTATTACGATTATATACTTTCCCTGCATCCCAAACGTGTTATTTTTAATCCCGGAACCGAAAATGAGGAATTAGAAGCACTATGCAAACAACAGCAAATTCAAGCTTTGGAAGCCTGTACCTTGGTTTTATTAAGCACGCATCAGTTTTAACAATATTTTAAGTCATCTCTGGCAAACCTTGGCACAATTATTTCGTCTAATCTTTCAAATATTTAACAACATGAAGAAAATTCTTTTAGCAGTTATTGCCATCATGAGCATTTCTGCTGTCACTTTCGCACAAAAAGGCAGCGCACCAAAATCGAAGAGCAATGCACCAAAACCTAAAAACTATTCCAAACCGGTAAAAGCGACACCGGAGCAAAAAGCTACCCGCAATGCTGATTCTCTGAAGGCTGCAATGAATCTTACCCCTGAACAATATGAACAAGTAAAAAAAATCAATATCGAGTATATTCAGAAAAAAGATGCACTTAAAGCTAAGTACAAAGAACAAGTAAAACAAGATACTGTAAAAGTTAAAACAGAGGTTAAAGACAAGTTTTCTCCAATGGGTCAGGATATTAAAAAATTAAATCAAGAGCGAGTTGAAAAAATAAAAGCCACTGTAAGCGAAGAACAATTTAAACAATGGCAAGCCTGGAGAAAATCAAAATCCGGTGCGGCAAAACATAAAGAAGAAAATTTCCAAAAAGGTAACAGACAAGACTATCAGAAGAAATCAAGTGAAATAAAAACTAAAGTTCACGAGAAAGAAGAAGATTTTGACGACGAGGAGGGCTTATAATCTTACTTTAAAAAAATAAATATAAAAAAGAGGCGAACTTTCGCCTTTTTTTTTGACCTACGAGGTGATAAGAAGCATCGTTATTTTACAATCACCACAATATCAAACACTTATCAAAATAAACAAGACCAACCTACGAGGTTAAACTTTCTGCTTTTATTATTGTCTAAACTGCATGAACGCCGAACAACAAAAAATAAAACATCTTTATAACCGTTTCGGTTTTGGATTATCAACGGATATTATAAAACGTGCCTCTTCTTTAAACGCAGAAATCCATCAGTTGCTCAATAATAATTCCGTCTGTCAGAAGTTAGAAACCGTATCAAAAGAAGATGTAGAA
Organism: uncultured Chitinophagales bacterium; assembly: GCA_964584555.1. Classification (GTDB taxonomy): domain Bacteria; phylum Bacteroidota; class Bacteroidia; order Chitinophagales; family JADIYW01; genus JADJSS01. Next base: position 16,749 of record CAZPBT010000024.1, on the reverse strand, counting down.
AAAGCCAAAGAAATTTTCAAAAATAATACCGACGACAAAACAAAAGACTTAAAGAAATTGCTCAAGTCGAATGTTTTTGAGTTGAACAATTTGTGGTTTCAGCAGATGGTAAACAACAGCAATCAGCTTCAAGAGAAAATGAGCTTATTCTGGCATTCCAATTTAGCTTGCCGTTCTGCCAATCCCTACTTCGATCAGCTATATCTCGATATCATCCGGCAACAAGCACTTGGAAATTTTGGAGATTTATTAAAGGCTGTAGCCAAAACTCCTTCGATGCTCCAATTTCTGAATGGACAACAAAATCGCAAAGAACATCCCAACGAAAATTTTGCGAGAGAAGTGATGGAATTGTTCACGCTGGGCAGAGGAAATTATACAGAACAAGACATAAAAGAAGCAGCACGTGCTTTTACAGGTTGGGGATTTGATAAACTAGGGAATTTTAAGTTCAGATGGCAATGGCATGATGCGGGGCAAAAAACCATTTTTGGCAAAAGTGGCTATTTTACTGGAGATGATGTAATAGATATGCTCTTAGCCAATCCACAAACGGCTTACCATATTACAGAAAAAATTTACAAGCATTTTGTGAATGAAAATAGCAACACTACACGCATCAAACAACTGTCTGCAAATTTCTTTAGTTCAAATTATGATATCCGTAAACTGCTTACAGAAATTATACAGTCCGATTGGTTTTATGCAGCTGAAAACATGGGCAATCGCATTAAATCGCCTATTGAATTATTAGCGGGCATTTTTCGTATAGTTCCTGTTGTGTTTGATAGTCCGGATAGTCTTGTTTTTATGGAACGTGC
>CAZPBT010000024.1:1879-15828 GCA_964584555.1 uncultured Chitinophagales bacterium | reverse complement strand
TCAATAGATAAAGACAGTGTAGCGCAATATTTGCTGGCTGTTCCATTAGCTAATACGGCAAAACAAATACTGGCAAAAATGGAAGTAAGTGATGCTATAAATCCGTTACACCAACGCATTATTTACACCATGTCTTTGCCCGAATACCAGTTGAATTAATTTTTAATGTTGTTTATCCTGAAAATAAATAATATGCACTATTCACGCAGAAATTTCTTAAAAACATCCGGATTATTGAGTGCTTCGATGGCTCTGCCACAATTTCTGAAAGCTCAAAACCTTCAAAACAATGCACCCGGAAATGACAATATTTTAGTGGTCATACAACTTTCAGGCGGCAATGACGGCTTAAATATGTTAGTACCTTACGAGAACGATATCTATTATAATGCCCGTCCAAAAATTGCACTCAAAAAGCAAGAAATCATCCCCATAAAATCATCAATAGGGTTACACCCGGCTTTAAAAGATTTTAAAAAATTTTATGATGCCGGCAATTTGACTGTTTTATTTGATGTGGGTTATCCCAATCCCGATCGTTCGCATTTCCGCTCTATGGATATCTGGCATACTGCATCAGCTGCTGAAGATTATTTGCATACCGGTTGGTTAGGGCGTTATTTAGACGAAAAACAAAATCCGGATGCAAAACTTACGCGTGCATTTGAAATTGACGACTCACTCAGCCTGGCTTTAAAAGGCGAAAATTATAAAGCAATGGCATTTACTAATGCAAAAAAATTAGATGCACAGATTGCAGATCCGTTTTTTAAATTATTGCATAAAGCCGGAGAGGAACATGAGGGAACGGCTGCTTATTTATACAAAACATTTGCCGACACGATGCAAAGCGCAGATTATATTTATCAAACCGTGAAGCCTGTTTCTTCTGCTAAAACTTATCCTAATTCAGCTTTTGGCAAAGGCATGAAAACTATTGCTGAGTTGATTGTTTCAGGTATAGAAACGCAGGTTTATTATATTTCGCTCGGCAGTTTTGACACACATAATAATCAGCAAAAAAGACAGGCAGATTTATTTGAGCAGCTCAATAACAGTTTAGCTGTTTTTTATGAAGACATGAAACAACATGCAGGCGGCAGGAATGTAACCACGATGATATTTTCAGAATTTGGTCGCAGGGTGGAAGAAAATGCCAGCATGGGCACCGACCATGGTGCGGCTAATCCGGTGTTGTTGATTGGCAATAATCTGAAAACAGAAGGGTACTATAATTCACCATCTGACTTGAAAGATTTGGATGAAGGTGATTTGAAATATCGCATCGATTTTCGGGATATTTATGCCTCAGTTTTGAATGATTATCTGAAAACAGATGCAACACGAATAATCCATAAAAAGGATTTTGTAAAGATGAATTTATTTTGATTTTTCTTCAAATCGGATAAACCAAAAGCCTGAAACTAATACGACACAGACCAATATGCAAACAGCCAGCATCACATCTGGAGGATGAAGATGGCGGAATGCATAATAAAAATGAGTAGCAAAAGGGAATAGTGCCATTGCACCGTATAATAACAGCCGATTTTTACTGCGTGTAAAAACAGCCCACCAGCAAACACCATACGTGATATAATATAAAAAATGCCACCACAATGGTTTGCCATCCGACTCGACCACATAGTACACATGTACCGCGATAGCGATAATAAAAAAAAGAGAGAAAAGATATTTTAGAAGCTTAAGCATGCAGAGTGTTATCAGGCAAATATAAGTTTGCCTTTGGGCTCCGGAATAGCTCTGTTTAATTCTTTTGCAGTAGCTATCCATTCGTCAATAATGATTTCAGCATGCTGCAATGCTTCTGCATAACTTGATCCGTCTGACATGCATCCGGCGAGCTCCGGCACTTCTGCTATAAAACATTTATCCTCACTACTCCAGTAGATTATGATTTCATATTTATATTTCATTTGTAATCAGTTTATATTTTACAATTACATTTCTTACTTGTTTAACTTGGTAAGGTTTCGCCTTTGAACCTAATGGATGAATATTAATAATTTCATCAATTCCAGATTTCCAAAAGATATGATGGCTTCCATTTATCCTGCTTTCAAAATTAAAATATCTCAAAATATACACTAAATCCGCAAAATCAAAATTATTATCTGCATTTGCAGTAAGCAACTTCCAAATCAACTTATCGAATTTACTCATAATTTATCGGCTTAGACAGAAATGAAATAATTGCTCTTTTACGTACTTACTACTTTCAACTAATACCTACACATGCAAAGCTCTGTTATCGGTAGCGGCTAAACAAGCTTCTTTAAAGGCTTCGGTATAGGTTGGATGCGCATGTGAGATTCGGGCGATATCTTCTGCACTAGCTCGATATTCCATGGCTACCACAGCTTCTGCTATCATATCGGCAGCTCGTGCACCAATCATGTGCACGCCCAAAATTTCATCTGTTTTTGCATCCGCCAGTACTTTTATCAAGCCATCTATGTCCATACTAGCACGTGCTCTGCCAAGGGCACGCATCGGGAAAGAGCCCACTTTATAAGCAACACCCTTATCTTTCAGTTGTTGTTCGGTTTGTCCTACAGATGCTACTTCGGGCCAGGTATATACTACACCCGGAATAAGATTGTAATTAATATGCGGTTTTTGTCCGGCAATAGTTTCCGCCACAAATACACCTTCTTCCTCAGCCTTATGCGCCAGCATTGCTCCTTGTATCACATCACCGATGGCATATATCGTTGGCACTTTCGTTTGTAAATGTTCATTTACCGGAATTTGTTTGCGCTCATTCAAAGTAATGCCTACATTTTCCAAGCCTAAGTTATCGGTATAAGGTCTTCTGCCGATAGCCACCATGCAATATTCAGCTTCCAACTGTATTTCTTTGCCGGTTTTATCTAATGCCGTAACGGTTACTTGTTCTCCATTGTTTACTGCTCCGGTTACTTTATGCGATAAATAAAATTTAATGCCCAATTTTTTCAGGCTGCGCAATAATTCTTTTGACAAATCATCATCCATAGTCGGGATGATTTTATCCATAAACTCTATTACAGACACCTGTGTACCCAGGCGTTGATATACGGAACCTAATTCTAACCCGATTACACCTCCACCAATAATAATCATGGATTTTGGCAGTGTTTTTAATGACAATGCCTCGGTGGAAGTAATAATTCTCGTTTTGTCTATAGGTAAAAATGGCAGGGAAGAGGGCTTAGAGCCTGTGGCAATAACCACGTATTTAGTAAGCAGTTGCTCAGTAGTGCCATCTTCTTTCATGACAGAAATGGTATGCTGATCAATAAATGAACCATGCCCTTGAAATACCGCTACTTTATTTTTTTTCATCAGATAATCTATCCCCTGGCAAGTAGTAGCAACTACCTTAGCCTTGCGGTCTATCATTTGGGTAAAATTTACTTTTGGTGTTTGTTCCAACTCTATACCGTGTTCTTTGAAGCTATGTAGTGCATTATGATAATGCTCGGAAGAATCGAGTAAAGCCTTAGACGGAATACAGCCCACATTGAGGCAAGTGCCTCCCAACGTAGCATAGCGTTCGATAAGTGCTGTATTTAAGCCCAATTGTGCACACCGGATAGCACTTACATAGCCACCTGGACCTGAACCGATAATAACCACATCAAATTGATTCATTGTAGAAAGATTTTATGCAAAAATACATCTTTTAAACGGGCTGACATGTGCTATTGGACAAAAACAAATTATCTTTCGGTCTGATTTTTGATTAACATGACTTATGAAGAAACTAATTGTGCTTTTCGGGTTATTTATAATGGTGTTCACTTTGTCAGCATTCAAAGGTAAAACAGCAACGCCTTTTAAGAACCTGCAAGTATTGCCGGATTCTACTACGGAGGAACAGCTTGATGCTATCATGCATGCCTATAACGAATCGCTGAATGTAAAATGCAGCCATTGCCATGTAAAGGGCAATATGGCTTCAGATGAAAACCCCGAGAAAGAAATAGCCCGCAAGATGATGCGCATGACAAATGAAATCAATGAAAAATATTTCGGTAAGGACTCCGGAACTGTTGGCTGTATGACTTGTCATAACGGGAAGTTGCATCCGTAGTTATTTTATTCCTCCGACGGTTTATCCGACTCTTCTTTTTTTTCATTGTCTTGATTGATTGAAAGTAGTTCATTATTCACGGCTACATCCTCCTTATTTAACTGAACGACCTCTTCTTTTGTAAATGTCATCTGTTCCATTACTGTATTTTCATCCCCGACAATGGGTTCAATAATAATTGCATCACTCTCCTCAGAAACTTCTTTCAATCTATTTCTTTCTTCTTTCGGGATATAATTTTCTTTATGACGGCGACTTAAAATTTTCTCTTTTCGAGCGGCATAATGTTCTTTCCGTTTTTCTTTTCTTTCTGCACTTTTTAGCTTTTGTTCCTCACGTACAATAGCAAGTTTTGCCTTTCGTTCTTCTTCACGTTGCAATCGGACAATTCGCTCTTCTTCTGTTTCTTCTTTTCTTATTTTTAATTTGGAGGGATGAATTTCAAATACATCATCAACATCAATATCTACTGTCCACCATAAAAATTTAAGCGTCGCCTTACCTATGCTCCGCATATAAATGGGTTGTGCCAGCAGGTTTGTTAGAGCTTGAAACAGAGAAGTGATCGAGCTGATTTCTGAATTTGTTGTAATGATGGTTTCCGAACGTGCGCTTAATTTAACAGCTTTCGTATAATTCATCTTGCCGATTTTTATTCCATCCCTGTTTACTAAGTCGGTTGTTATTTTTAATAAGGTTATGGGGAGAAAAAAGCTGTTGAGCAATTTAAGTACCGTTTCTGTTTTTACACTCAATAAGCCTATTTCTTTAGTACGCACTTCTACAATATCTACCGCCCGATGCCGTGATGCTTTTTTGATGATGTAGGATTTTATCTTTTTTGTCAGCCAACTAAACATTTGTATATTTTTATACTTAAAGGATTGTTAAATCCAGTAATTTAAAGATAGTTATTGTATTGAATACCTAAATTTACCTAAAGTTAAGAACTATGAAAGAAAATCTTACTTATTTGATAGCCATACCCGTTTTTTTATTTTTTGTCGTTCTCGAGTATTTGGCTATGCGTAAAAAAGATCCGGACTATACTAGACTGAATGACGGTATCACCAATTTAAATATTGGCGTGGTGCATGTTCTTTCCAAAGTTTTAGTGGGCATTTTTCTGATTTGGGTGTATGGATTAGTATATGATAATATCCGCATCCTCACTATCCCTAAAGGGGTATTTTCATTTATTTTTTGCTTGATTGCCTACGATTTCTTTTTTTACTGGGCACATCGTTTTGGCCACGAAATCAATTTGTTTTGGGGTGCACACGGTGTACACCATCAAAGTGAAGATTATAATCTCACCGTTGCTTTGCGTCAGTCGTGGTTTCATGCAGTAATGGCATTTTTTATTTTTCTGCCTATCCCGTTTTTAGGTGTTGATTCCAAAACATTTTTCAGCGTTCTGACCATCAATTCATTTTATCAATTTTGGATACATACCCATTTGATTAACAGAATGCCGCGCTGGTTCGAATCCGTTTTTAATTCTCCTGCCCATCATCGCGTGCATCACGGCAGAAACCCGAAATATATAGATAAAAACCACGCCGGTATGTTTATCATTTGGGATAAACTCTTCGGCACTTTTCAGGAAGAAGAAGAAACTCCCGACTATGGCATTACCAAGCCTTTAAACAGCTGGAATCCGGCATGGGCAAATATTGAATATTTTTCAAGCATGATACAAAATGCCCGTCGATTTAATTTTAAAGATAAACTGAAATACATTTTTGCAAAACCCGGTTGGCAACCGGATTATGCAGGTGGCACAATTGCCGTAAATGAAGTAAACTCGGACTATAAGAAATATGATGCGCAAAATTCTAAAGGGCTGAATATTTATGTGGTTGTTCAATTTCTAATTATCATCATTGGCTTAGTTGCCTATCTGCAATATTATAAACAATGGTCGTTTTTTTATCAAAGTATCAATTTTATTTTAATCGTATTATCTACTGTAATTTGCGGAGCCATTTTAGAAAATAAATCCTGGGTAAAATATGCTGAGTTCATAAGAATTGCCATCATCCTTATCGATTTGAATTCTTTATTTTATTTCAATTATGACGAATTTTTTGAATGGTGCCTGCTCATCTCCATAATCGCAGGAGTATATTTTATCGTGTGGTATGCACTCAACATCAACCGTATTCATCTTTTCAGCGCGTTGAAATAATTGAAGATTTTTCTTTTATTTGTACAACATGAAATTTACCTTCTTAGGCACGGGTACCTCGCAAGGCGTTCCGGTTATTACTTGTAACTGCGAAGTATGTACATCTTCCGATTTTCGGGATAACCGCACGCGCACTTCTCTTTTAATTCAATCCGTGACTACTACCGTAGTTATTGATACCGGTCCGGATTTCAGAGCACAATTACTCAGAGAAAAAGTGCAGGATTTAGATGCCGTCGTTTTCACACATGGGCATAAAGATCATGTAGCAGGCTTGGATGATATCCGCCCATTTAATTATATGCTTCACAAAACGATTAAGGTATATGCAGAACTTGGTGTGCAGGAAATTTTGAAGCGAGAATTTGCCTATGCCTTTCAACCACAGGAATATCCGGGTGTGCCACAAATAAATTTAATTACGATTGATGAAACGCCTTTTATAATAGGCGATATTCCATTTATTCCCATTCGTGCTATGCACAAAACCTTACCGGTACTGGGATTCAGAATTCATGATTTTACATACATTACAGATGCCAATTTTATCGCAGATACTGAGCTGGAAAAAATAAAGGGAAGTAAAATACTGGTATTAAATGCCTTGAGGAGAGAAACGCATTACTCGCATTTCAGCCTGAGCCAGGCTATTGAGATTGCACAAAAAATAAATCCTGAAATAACCTATCTTACGCATGTCTCTCACCATATGGGATTACATCAGGAAGTAAATAATGAACTACCGCCCGGTATAAAATTAGCATATGACGGCCTCCGGATTGAACTGTGATGTGCTGATAAATATCATATGGCTATTAGCAAAAAATCTGTATTTTTATAAAAAATTGATATATGGAAATACATGTCCACCCTGCTTTGAAGCTGAAAGAAATACAAGATGCATTTCATAAAAGATTTCCTTTCCTAATGTTGAAGTTTTACTCAGAAAAACATAAAATTGGTGAAGGTTCTCATATAGAAGATTTGTTGCCTACAGATAAACAACTTTCTGATTTCAGTTCCTGTGATTTTTCATGGCATATAACAGGCTTGATGACAGCCGGAGAGCTTGAGAATACCTTTCAGGAAAAAACAGGAATTGGTGTTCAGGTATTCCATAAATCAGTAGAGGTATGGTTGCAGACTATTAATACAGACAGTAAAACACTAAATGAGCTAAATGCCAAAGGAAAAGAAATGAATGAAGTGCCTTTAGAGGGAGAACCGGAAGACTATCACGAACACGAATAGTTTCAGCTATTGCGCTCTATCTGAATTTCAAACAATTGCGACAGACCATCATCATTATCGGCTGCCAGAAACAAATTGTAATGTGATTTTGTTTTCTGACATAAACAAACAGCCTCAATTTTTTGCTGATTAAATTCAGGCGAAACCCTATTTAGGTCGATATAGTTTTCAATTCTCAGCACTGATGCTGCCAATGCTTTTTGAGCCTCATTGATACGGATAAATACGCTACCTCCTATTTCACCATCATCATAAGCATTAGTCGTATTCTCGAAAGTAGCTGTAAGCAGCAACACATCATCTTCTGCTATATAAGTTGCATCAGAAATACCATATCCTTTTAAAATATCAGGCAGCTCGATGGGGATGAAGTCAAAGTCAACATTGTCATCACCCAAGAGAAATTCGGGCTGTGTCCATATCAGTGAATTCGAGTTTGAAATATTGCCTTTGTTAATCAAGAGTAGCTTATGATTAATTATCAAAGCACTTTCCATGTTTAATTCGGTGATGCGTTTATCTGAATTTAATCGTTCATAATTCAATAAGTTATCTAACTGACTAACCTTGTCATTTTCCAAATCAATTTCGAAAATAAAACTGCGTTGCGGTAATTTTGAACCGGAACCCAACAGATACAGTTTATTATTCCAAATCAATGCAGCTTCTAAATCCGGCTTGATTGGCTTTGGAATTCTGCCGGCAGAATAATTAAGTAATTTGATTCGTTTTATTTCCTTCCAATCAGCATCCAAACAAAGTACATCAGGGGCATCATCACCGATTAAGAAAAACTGAGAACGAAAATTAATCATCGCTGAGCTTGACGAATAGCTGATGTTTTTTTTATTCCGAACTATTTTCATACATTTAAAATATGCTTTTCTCAAAACTTTATAATCAAGTATTCACTAATGAAGAATCAGGAACATATTCACGTCTAAATGTACGAACTCTTATTTACTTAGCGATAATCATTCTGCTTGGCATTAAGCAATTAAAAGGTTTTGAACACTATTTAGATATTTCATTCTTCGATGAGTCGGAATATATAAAGAAAGGAGTACTCCTTCATAAACATATTTATAACGACTGGGGTCCTTCCTACAATTTGTGGTATTACTTACTTAATCATATCACACACGATGCAACAAAAGTTTTTTATCTCAACTATATCCTACTAATGATTAGTCTGCCCTGTTTGTTATTTATATTATTGGTTCGTTTCAACATCAGACAAGAACTTGCTTTATTGTTTAGTCTTTCATTACTTATGAATGGACTTTTATTAAGTAACTTCACCTATGTCAGCCATTTTTGTACTTGTATCATCTTATTAGGCTTTTTAATAAGCACATATACTAAAAAGAATGAAATTAAGGCGGTCGTACTATTTACCTCATTTTATATTTGTATGTATGCCAGACCTGAATTTTTACTTACCGTAATTTCTGTATTTATAATCTGGCTAATTATACTCTTTAAACAAAAAAGAATTACGGCTAACCCTGTCTATCTGGCAACAGTCTCGGTTATCTTCGGTTTATATCTGATTTTCGGCTTCTTATCTTTCAATGCACAAGGCATAGACCGGAGTTATTTTGCATTTATGCAGCATTTTATCACCAATTATATTGTTTGGCATAGAAATACTGTAGCGTTGATAGACTTCAAACATCTCGACATCTTTCATGGCGCTACAACCATGTTTCAATGCATGACGCATAATCCGGGTATGTTTTTCAAACACGTCGGTACCAATATGCTCAATTATGTCTTAACCTTAAATCTGACTATAGAAAAACTCATGTTTCCCAGCTCAATATTTCATTTTTTAGGAAAAATTAAACATGCCTTATATGGTTTTTTTATAATTTATTTTTGCTATCTGATCATTAAAAAGAAGGGACTATTACCAATAAAAAGTTTTTTTGTAAATCATAGTTTTACTTCTCTGCTTTTACTGGCAACTTTTATCTGGAGTTTTTTTTCAATCTTTTTTATATTTCCTGAAAAGCATTATATCATTATTCAAATCAGCTGGTGGATACTCATTATCTGCCTGGTAATAAATGACAAAACAAAATGGCTAAGCAAAAGCTATATTTTTATTCCGATATTAATTATCATTGGAGTTCTGATGCCCGGTGCAAAAGAGGTTGGTTTCTTTGATTATTCTGTTGCTGATAATCACAAGCAACCGAACCTTAAAACAATACATTATTTAATTAAAAACAATACACATAAGCCCGTTCATCTGTTAACTACGGAGACCGGATTTGAAGCCTATTTGCCTGATAATTATAAAGAGAAATTTACGCCAGACAAAGACATAGAACCTTATATACACGGCAAAGACTTTGATCTCTATAAATTTCTTAATGATTATAAAATTAATGCTGTTTTTATGAATGAAAAGATGATAAAAATTCTTGGCACAGATGGAGGTGCTCAGGGGGATAGCCTTTTGCTGCATCCGGAAACCGCGGGCTTTTACAAACAAGAAATTGACAGCTCATTAAAAACGTATCTCTTACTTCAAAAATGACGACGAATACAAATAATGCATATTTAGACGGCCGTCATTATTTCCCTAACTTGATTGGCTTAAGATTTTGGATGGCACTTACTGTCATTTACAGACATATTGAAGAAGTAAAATATATGCGTCATATCCAGCATGATAAGCTAAGCATTGTCAAATTTCATTCTGTAGGCTATTATCCCATGCTTATGTTTTTTACCTTAAGTGGATTTCTTATTTCTTACCAACTGGAAGTAGAGAAGAAAAATACCGGGAATATTGTTATTCGAAAGTTTTATAAAAACAGAGCACTGCGAATTCTTCCCCTTTACTACTTATCCATCTTTGTTTATTGGGTATTAATGCCAAATTCTCCCATTCAAGACTATTACAATACTATCTTTTTTAAACCTTGGTCTTCAGGAATTACTGCTACCTATTATATCCCTCATTGGGTGTACTTTTTCCTCTCTGCTATTTTGTTGCCTCACTTAGCTAATGTTATTCTGTTAGTAAATGAACGAGCGTGGATGTATGGCGTGCAACATTGGTCGGTGGGTGTAGAGGAGATTTTTTATATTTTCTGGCCTGTTTTATGGAAACGTATTACATCTTTCAAAAAATTTATTGTGAGAAGTTATCTGCTTTACCTTGGGCTTATGATTGGTGTTTTTTTAGCACATCTCATTTTCAAGAAATTATTACACAATGAGCTGGTCAACTTCACATCTTTTATCTTATTTTCTTTTTTATCATTTTCTAATCTTTCGTGCTTTTTTATTGGTGCAGTTGGTATCTACATCTACTTATATAGAAATGATTTGACAAATCGGTTTGTTAATAAAACTACTTTTTTAATTGCATTATTTATCATTTTGTTTTTCATGTTCAGCAGTTTCGAATTCCCGTTTTTCATAAATGAAATTGTCTGTTCTTGTTATATGCTTGTAGTTCTTTATTTGCTAAAGACAAACAAACGCTATCTCCTTTTTGAACACCCCTTATTTGTTTATCTTGGTAAAATTACTTACGCCGTTTATCTGGTACATTTTGCAGTAATCGTGATTGTTATGAATCTATTGGAACATTTTAATATACAACATTCTAATTTATTACTATTTAATATCCTTCAGTATGCCGGAACGCTTATCCTTACGTTTTCGATAAGTGCATTACTGTATGAATATTATGAGAAGAAATTTCTGGCTATGCGCTAATCAGCTCTCCAAATATTTTCCTACTATTGGCAATCTTCTGCCACTTCCAAATGCTTTTGACGAAACACGTAAAATGGGTGGTGTTTGATGTCGTTTAAACTCTGCACGATTCGTCAACTTTAAGACACGAGAAACTAAAGCCTCTTCAAAGCCCAGGGCTTCTATCTCGTCAGGTCCTTGTCTGTTCTCAATATACTGATATAAGATTTTGTCCAGCACATTGTAATCCGGAAGCGAATCGGAATCTTTTTGCCCCGGCCTGAGCTCTGCACTTGGGGCTTTAGTTAAAATATGTTCAGGTATAACTTCTCCGTCTTTATTGATATATCGGCACACTTCATAAATTTGTGTTTTATAAACATCCGCCAAAACAGCAATACCACCACACATATCGCCATATAACGTACCATAGCCTACGGCGGCCTCGCTTTTATTGGTTGTATTTAAAAGAATATATCCGAACTTGTTGCTCAGTGCCATCAAGAAATTTCCCCTTATGCGTGCCTGTAAATTTTCTTCAGTTACATCGAATGGCTTACCATCAAAATGCGGCTGCAAAACGGAATCATATACATCAAAAACCTCTTTTATGGGAATGATTTTGTAGGGTGAGCCTAAATTTTCAAGTAATTTTATACTGTCATCAACAGAATGTGAGGTAGAATATTGTGAAGGCATCAATACACTTAGCACGTTTTCTTTTCCCAATGCACGCACGGCTAACACGAGTGTTAATGCAGAATCTACTCCTCCACTCAATCCCAAAATGGCTTGCTTAAATCCCAGCTTTTTGAAATAATCTCGTATGCCGCAAATGAGCGCATCATGTATGAGTTTAATCGGATTTTTATCTTGCTCCTGGACAGCGGTAACCATACAGTTGCTGTCAATCTTGGCTATCTGTTCATTATCGTCTGAAAAATAATAACAGCGTACTGCTTCTTCAAAATACGGCAATTCATCAATCAACTCACCTTTTGCATTCATCACAATAGAGCCACCGTCAAAAATCAATTCGGTTTGTGCACCTACACAATTGCAATAAAAAACTGGCATATTAAACAGCGTAGCATTTTTATATACGACATCCATTCTCTTTTTAGCCTGATTGTAATTAAATGGGGAAGCAGAAAGATTAAATAAAATATCCGGCTTAAATTTAGCCAGCTCTGCCACAGGATTTATGCGGTACAGCGGGTTTTCTTCACCCGTATCCCAGATATCTTCGCAGATAGTCAGTGCAATTTTTTTACCTTTAAATTCAACAATATTAAATTCTTTATTCGGTTCAAAATAGCGGTATTCATCAAATACATCATAGGTAGGCAATAATGCTTTATGTGCTAAAAATTTGATTTTCCCATCTTGCAAAAAATAGGCAGAATTAAACAAATCCTTGCCATCCTTATTGGGGTTGCGAGATGGTGCACCCACCACTACAGCTATCCGGCTTCCGGCAAAATCTGCTAATTGCTGCACTATGTTTTCTGCTTCGTGAATAAAATGCTTAAATTCCAAAAAATCTCGGGGCGGGTAGCCACATACACAAAGTTCGCTGAAAAGAATGATATCGGCTTCTTGTGTAACGGCATAATCTACGGCGGCTTTCATTTTGGCATAGTTGCCTTGGAAATCGCCTATCATGTAATTGAGCTGGGCTAATGCAATTTTCATAATCTAAAATAAGGTAAATGTCCTAATAAAAATTAATTCTCGCAAAAATCGGATTTCAATTTTTATTTTAGCAGTATATTTTATGAAAAATTTACTTTTAATATTCAGTATTATAAGCTTGCTTATCACTTCATGCACTTGCAACCGCAATCCTGAACAACAAAAACAACCTAAAAAAAGCGTTGAAAAGCAAAAAGAGGATATTCATGTTCACATTATCCGCTTTGACAGGGAATTATTTGCTGCCAATCCCAACGATATCGAAAATGAAATCAACAAGTATAAAGTTAAATACCCCTTGTTTTTTCCTGTATATTATAATAATGTACTCAGCCTGCCCTCTGCCGGAGACAAAAGCAAGCAAATGGATGTCATGCGAGAATTTGTTTCATCAGCCAGTATGCGGGGTTTGTACGACAGTGTACAGCATACTTTCCCGGATTTGAAGTTTCTGGAAGATGACTTAAATATCTTATTCACGAATTATACCGCTTATTTTCCAAAAAAAATCATACCTCATCTTTTTACCTGTATTTCAGAGTTTTCCTATTCTGTTTTTACCGCAGGAGATAGCATGTTAGCTTTCTCTTTAGATAAATATTTAGGCCCCCGCTATATGTATTACCCGGCTGTTTTTCCTGAAATTACTTATCTCTATCCTACTTTTGACAAAAAATATATAGCCATAGATGGCGCACAGGCACTGGCTTCCAATATCGTGCCTCCACCATCCGACCGCTCTACGCTCTTGGATAAGATGTTGGCAGAAGGAAAAATCCTGTATTTGATGCAGGCTTTTTTGCCGGATAAAGAACCGAATGACATTATCAAATATTCTGATAAACAATGGAAATGGTGCAACGACAATGAACAACAAATCTGGTCGTATTTTATTGAAAAGAAATTATTGTATGATACCCGATTTGAGCAATTCAAATATGTGAAAGACGGCCCTTATACCTATGGCATGCCGAAAGAAAGTCCCGGAAAAGT
>CAZPBT010000024.1:0-1779 GCA_964584555.1 uncultured Chitinophagales bacterium | reverse complement strand
ATGCCCCGACTGTTTATTTACACGACAGAAGCACACGAAAAAACTGAACCAGAACGAAGCATCTTAATTCGCCAGCTTTTATTGATGCAAAACCGTCTTTGGACTATCATTGCATGGCCTTCTGCCCTTCTAACGCTCATTTTCGGTGTCTGGATGGGCATTTTATATGGTGTTTTAGCCAACTGGCTGATTATAAAAATCGGATTTGTGTTTATGCTTTATCTCTATTTTTTATTTTGCCACAAAGTGTATTTACAACAAAAAAAGTATGTTTTCACCTACACCTCTATGCAATTGCGCGTTTGGAATGAAGTTTCAACGGTCTTGCTTTTTGCCATCGTGTTTTTGGTTGTAGTTAAAACGGGAATGAGTTGGCTGAGTGGCATCATTGGATTACTTATTTTAATGGTATTGCTTATGCTTGGCATTAAACTTTATAAGCTGCTGAGAGAAAGAAAAGAAAACTGACTATTTATGAAACTATTTAACTATTTTCACAACATGAAATTTATATCTACTTACTGTTGTATCACCATAAACCGAAAATAAAGCGGAACAGTTTATACTATAAAAAACCGCTTAATGTTAGGCGGTTTTTTTATTTTCGTCAAACCAAAATAAACACAACATCTCAAAATTATACCTAATGAAATTCGCTACTAAAGTTATCCATGCCGGCATAGAGCCCGATCCGTCATCCGGGGCAATCATGACACCCATCTTCCAGACTTCTACCTATGTACAAGAATCACCGGGCAAACATAAAGGTTACGAGTATGCCCGCACACAAAACCCGACACGTGATGTACTGCAAAACCAACTGGCTGCATTAGAAAACGGCAATCATGGCATCTGTTTTGCGAGTGGACTGGCAGCTACCGATGCGATACTCAAACTCTTTCAATCCGGCGATCATATTATTTCTTCCAACGATTTGTATGGTGGCACTTACCGCTTATTCAACAGGATTTATGGTAAATTCGGGTTTCAGTTTTCATTTGTTGACATGACAGACGTATCTAATATCGAAGCAGCAATACGCCCTGAAACAAAATTAATATGGATAGAAACTCCCACTAACCCGATGCTGAATATCGTGGATATTGAAGCCGTGTGTGCCTTAGCCCAAAAACACCAAATCTTAGTATGTGTAGATAATACCTTTGCTTCACCTTATTTACAAACACCGTTAGATTTGGGTGCTGATTTCGTACTGCATTCTGCTACCAAATACCTGGGCGGACACAGCGATGTGATACATGGGGCTATTGTTGTAAAAGATAAAACACTGGCGGATGGCTTGTATTTTTTGCAAAATGCAAGTGGCGCAGTGCCTGGGCCACAAGATTGTTTTTTAGTGTTACGCGGTATAAAAACACTGCATTTGCGTATGGATAGGGCTTGTGAAAATGCCGGCAAGATTGCAAATTTTTTGCGTAATCACCCAAAGGTGGGCAGCGTTAATTACCCCGGATTTGAAGACCACAAAGGGTATGCAATTGCAAAAAAACAAATGAAATTATTTGGAGCAATGGTTTCCTTTTCATTAAAAGACGATAGTTTTGAAGCTGCGGACAAAGTATTATCTAACACGAAATTATTCTCATTAGCTGAATCATTAGGCGGAGTAGAAAGCTTAATAGGACATCCTGCCACCATGACACATGCAAGTATTCCGATAGAAGAGCGTCGCAAAACAGGTGTTGTGGATTCATTAATACGGTTAAGTGTTGGCGTAGAAGATGCGGATGATTTGATAGCCGATTTGGAGATGGCGTT
>CAZPBT010000023.1:17369-20627 GCA_964584555.1 uncultured Chitinophagales bacterium | reverse complement strand
TGGACGACCTTAGCCAGATTGGGTTATGACACTTATAGAGATTTTCTCAATACTCCTGCATTTATTAAAGCACTGCCCGATATTACGGGAAAATACGGCTTGGATATCGGTTGTGGTGAAGGGCATAATACCCGCTTATTAGCAAAAGCTGGTGCCAAAATGCAGGCCATTGATGTGTCGCCGGTATTTATCAACTATGCAAGTCAATATGAACAAGCATTGCCGTCTGCTATTGAGTATCAGGTGGCTAATGCTGTATATTTGCCTTTTCAAGATCATACATTTGATTTTGCAACGGCATTTATGTCGCTGATGGATATCCCCGATGTAGCACAAGCGCTGAAAGAAGCCTATCGTGTGCTAAAACCGGGAGGGTTTCTGCAATTTTCTATTACACATCCTTGTTTTAGCATGTCGCATCGCAAAAACCTGAGAGATAAAACCGGAATAACGTATGCGATAGAAATAGGAGGTTACTTTAATGCTGCTGACGATAAAATTGAAAGATGGATCTTTTCTGCATTGCCAAAAGAAAAAAGAACAGATTTTCCAAAATTTGAGATACCAGTATTTCATATCCCTTTAAGTGATTGGTTGAACATGCTCATTCAAACAGGATTTACTATAGAGTATTTAAATGAACCTATACCTGATGATGAAATAGTGCATGCTCATCCCGAATTGCAAGATGCACAAGTGGTTGCCTACTTCTTGCACATCCGTTGCAGGAAGTAAAAAAAAGGGTAAATCTATCAAACCCTCAAAGCTTATCCACATCTTTTGGCAACAATTTTGATAGAACATAATCAGCATATTTATTTTTGCATGGTGAGAAAGATTTTAGTTTTGTTAGCTATCGGGATTGGTACATTTTTCAATACTTCAGGTTTAGATATTGACGGAAAATGGCAAGGCACTTTTATCGAGTATATTCACAATACTTACGATGTGCAGATGATGATGAAAGTACTGCCCTACAATACCTTTCATGCCAATTTAAAAATTACCAACGGACAATATTTCGGCGAGTATAATGTGAGTGGAAATATCTGCTCTAACCGGAGTCTGGAAATTACCGCAATCTTTCTCATCAAAGAAAACAGTGCCAATAACTGGATTGACTGTCTGAATGGTGTATGGGATTTAAATGAAGACGAAACTGAATTGACATTTACGGATACCTGGCTGAACCAAAACAGCAAGAAAGATGTCTGTAAAGTAAAATTTGCCAATAAAGACATGTTCCAGTGTCTGCGCTCTGCCTATTTCCGACGAAGTACAATTTATGATTTCAATCCCGATTTCGATACCCTTTGGGCACAGTACACCAATAAAAACAAAAAGCAAGTTATTGACGAAACATTGCTCGCAAAAAAAGAAGACAAAACCACTCCAACTCTCGATACGCTTAGCCGCATTAATGACCGCGAAATCAACATAAAAGAATCCATAGAAGTATCCGGAGATTCTGTGATTATTGAATATTGGGACAGATTTAATGAAGACGGTGATTCCATTACACTATACCTGAACAATAAGCCTATTGTGTACAAAAAGTTGCTGACCAAGGCAAAACAATCACTGAGTATCAAATTACCACAAAAAACAAATTACCTGATTTTGCACGCTGAAAACTTAGGAAAAGAACCTCCGAATACTGCCACTATTGCCATTAAAGACGGTAAGAAAATTCAGACCATATCGCTCAATTCCACACTCAGAACAAGCAGTGCTATAAAGCTCGTCGTCAAAGATAAAAAGTAGCTTTTTTTTCTAAAAGACGCATATCTTATCTTACTTTTTCAGATTGGAAGAATAAGATAAGGTCAAAAGATTTCTATTGCTAAGAATTTTTGATATTTTTTTAAGTAAAGGAACTTTTATTTACCTTAATCTGTTTTCCAAAAAAGATGTACTATGGAAGTAACGATTTGGACTTGGGCAGGATTTATCGCATTTGTTTTACTGATGCTGGCACTTGATTTAGGTGTTTTCAACAGAAAACATAAAGAAATCAGTATTCGGTCTGCATTATTATGGAGCTTATTTTGGATCGGCTTAGCTATAATTTTCAATCTGGGGATTTATGCATTTCTTGGAAAAGCTAAGGCAGTAGAATTCCTGACGGGCTATGTTATCGAAAAATCATTGAGCATCGATAATATTTTTGTATTTATCATGGTATTCGGTTATTTTAATATTCCATCGAAGTATCAGCACAAAGTTTTATTTTGGGGAATAATCGGGGCATTACTCATGCGGGCGGTTTTCATCTTTGCCGGGGTGGCCTTAATTACAAAATTTCATTGGATAATCTATATTTTCGGAGCATTCCTGATTTTTACGGGAATTAAAATGCTGACACAGGAAGACAAAGCACTGGAGCCGGATAAAAATCCTTTAGTGCGCTTATTCAAAAAATTCATGCCGGTTACAGACAAACTGTATGAAGAAAATTTTTTCGTCAGGCTTAACCATAAAAATTATGCTACTCCCCTGTTTATCGTTTTATTATTAATAGAGTTTACTGATTTAATTTTCGCAGTAGATTCTATTCCGGCTATACTCGCTATTACTTCCGATTCATTTATTGTTTTTACATCCAATGTGTTTGCTATACTTGGGCTACGCTCTCTTTATTTCGCTTTAGCGGGCATCACCAAATATTTCAGATTTCTTAAATATGGATTATCCGTAATCTTAATGTTTGTAGGGATAAAAATGTGCATTGTTCATTGGTATAAATTACCCACATTACTCTCCTTGGGTATTATCGTCTCTATTTTATTAATCTCTGTGCTTGCATCTGTTATTATCAAACCAAATGATGAGAAAGAATAAACAAACTAAATGCAGTTTTTAAGCCTTATAATCGCTTTCTTTAACCAGTTTATCTGCTTTCATCGTAGCATTACGATAATCAAAAGCCGAGTTTAAAAACTGCTCATAAGCACCTACATAAGATTGGGCAAATTCTCGCTCCGGTTCATGTTTATTGATACTCAGCACTAATTTCTCAAACCCCCATTCGCAAGTTATTTCTCCGGTTACTACAAATACACGGTCAAAATCTTGCAGTATTTTGATTTGTGTGTTACACTCTACTTCTTTGCTCAATAAAAGTGCTTTTGCAGACGTAACAAAACCGGTGTATGCATAATAAATGGCTTCAGCGTACTTGCTGTTTTCTAAAGCTTGTATAGCTTCTGTTTGTTTTAATTGTGCATCTTTCAAAATCGTACTCACCATATCATAAGA
>CAZPBT010000023.1:5516-17269 GCA_964584555.1 uncultured Chitinophagales bacterium | reverse complement strand
CCACCCAAGCAAATTTGCATAGCGGGAGCTACTTTATCGCCTACTCGAATAGAGCTGCCATGCAAACCAATATCAGCACTCATATGTTGTCCGCACGAATTCATACAGCCGCTCATTTTTATGTGAATAGCCTTATCAAAAATCAAATCATAGTATTCCTTTTGAATGACATCTTCTAAAATTTCTGCTAATAACATACTATTGGTTACGCCAAGGTTGCAAGTGTCAGTTCCGGGACAAGTCGTAATATCGGCTATCGTACCAAAACCGGGATTCGCGAAGCCGAGACTATCTAAAACGGTATAGACATAAGGAAGTGCTTCAGGACGTACAAATTTCAATAGCATACCCTGATTCATGGTAATGCGCATATCCTGCGAAGCAAAATCGTTGGCAAGTTGTGCAATCATACGGGCTTGGTTTGGTTTGATATCACCTTTGGTCACTTTCAAAAACACCCCATAAAACCCGGGTTGCTTTTGTTCAAAAACATTTGTTTCGAGCCAGTCTTCATAACGTTTTGTATCAGTTATTTCTACTGTCGGCACTTGTTTTATTTCGGGTGAAAAAGGGCTTTCAAAACCGTCAGTTTCCACTGGAAAGACAAGATATGCGTTTGCTTTCATTTCTTCTTGTATCAGTGCGAGAAACTGCTCTAAGCCTAGTTCTTTTACCAAGTATTTCATACGGGCTTTATGTCGTCTGGTGCGCTCGCCGTAACGGTCAAACACACGCAAGCCGGCCTCTACAAATGGAATTATTTTATCGTCTTCCAAAAACTCAAATGCTGTTTGCGCCAATATAGCCTGTGCGCCCAAACCACCGCCAACGACTACTTTAAATCCTCGTTGGCCGTTTTCAATTTTCGGGATAAAACCAAAATCGTGAATGTAGGTAAAGGCTGTATCTTTTTCTGAAGAAGAAAATGCAATTTTTATTTTTCTGCCCATATCCTGACAAATCGGATTTCTCAAAAGATATTTAAAGAGTGCAAAAGCATACGGCGACACGTCAAAAGGTTCGTTTTTGTCGATGCCGGCACTTGCTGAAGCCGTAATATTGCGCACGGTATTACCGCAAGCCTCTCGTCCGGTTAGCCCGCAATCTTCTAGACCTGCCCAAACTAATGGAGCTTGATCTACTTTTACATAATGCAGTTGTATATCCTGGCGTGTGGTTAAGTGCAGATTGGAAGAACCATACAATTCTGACAACTCAGCACACCGAACAAGCTGCGACGGAGTGATGCGCCCCATGGGTATTTTGATGCGAAACATTTGCACACCCAGTTGTCGTTGCCCATAAACACCACGCGTAAGCCTGAAATGTTTAAACTTATCTTCGGGAATTTCTCCGTTAACAAATGCGTTGATTTTTTGTTGCAATTCAAAAATATCTTTTGCTGCTTCCGGGCTTACATTTTTTGTAATTGTAATACTCATTTTTACTTCTTTATATTATAATAAAACCTGTCTTTTTGAAGGACAGGTTATAAATTTTTCACAACAACATCAACCTATCCGTTTATTACGGAATACAACAACAGAAGTTATACCGGCTGACTAAATTGTTCATCAAAAGTAAAAGTAATGAAAAATATGAAGTATAATTGTTCTTAATGATTTGATAAATTAAAATACCGATTACAGAAACAAAATGATGGCAGTTATAGACATAAAAAAAGCGATGCATCTTTTGGCATCGCTTTTTATTTAACGAATTATTAAAAGTGTTTAGAATTGATAGGCAAACTTAACGAATCCACCGTTAAAGTTTATTTTAAAATCGGTGTTTAAATTATAACCTCCTGTTAAACTGAAAGAGGCATTTTCTTTTACACGAAACAAAACTCCGGTTCCCAAATTTAAAGCCATACTGTTTTCACCCAGTTGCTTCTGTGTTTTTTCGTTGGTTAAAGCTGATTTCCCGGTTTTGTTCAATCCTGCTTGTATGGTAAATGTCGGCGTAATCCATTTATTTAAAGCATGCACACGCAAATCTGTAAGCAACTGGAACTGCCATTGATTGGTATTGCGAATTTGAATACCAACGCCCTCTCCAATAAATACGTACGGATTTAGCTTGGCACCAACAGCTTGATATATGCTGAAAAATGGCTTACCATAAATATAGTTCATGCCTGTTTCTGTAATTGCTGATATTTTTCGTTCAGCATAATCGTTTTCATTAATTGCTGGAGAATTATCATTCACTACATTCAATGAATCATTGGCGTATGCACTTAATCCGGTGCAGATGGCCAGGGTAACTAATAATTTTTTCATACTTGAAATTTTTAAGTTTGTAATAATTTTATAAAGTTCAAAACTTTCAGACAAAATTGAAACTTTATTTTCACATAGATATTAGGCAGGTGTTACCATTGTTGTGCATTCCGGTTATACAATAGTTGTGTTAATGTTATTCAGAACTTTCAGGTATTAATGAAACTTTAAGAAGTATAAAGACTTGATAGCACAATTGTGTTATACTGGGAATATGCTGTTTGTAAATCGACCTATTATAAATGCTAAACTACTATGCATCCAATTTTTCTGGTTCTGCTTAAAGTAACAAGCTTCTGAAAAAAAATATGTCTGAACTTAGCACACTTAAATTCCCCTCTCAATAGAGGCAAGCTGGATAAAAACAATTTATTGTAATTTTCTGCCTTTCCAGCGGTGTGGCAAAATCAGACCTAAAGTGCCTACAAAAGGAATATACCAGATATGTAAAAGCTGGCTATATGCAAAGGATTGCATTAAATCGTGGCGATTGAAGAAGTTTGTTGCTGATTTCAAAAAGGTGTAATCTATGAGGCTTTTGCATAAAATCTGTATAAGCACAAATACAAGAATTAACAGCACATTCAGCATCTCAATGAGTGCGGTAATGGTAGGATCGGGAAAAATGCGATAATAGGCAATCTTGCCAAATACAAAAAAGAAATTAAGCCAAATACTCCACACAAACAGATAGACCAATAATAAGATAAATGAGATGCGTTTATCCTGATAATGCCCGGCTTTACTTGTCCAGCGGAATCGTTGCTGCAAAAAATCCTGAACATTCTCTGCGGGATGTGTCAATACAATGGCAGCCTTATTTTTTAGAAAGCGGATTTTATCCGGAAATTGCTGTGCAATTTTATAAACCAAAAGCATATCGTCACCACTGGCATTTTTATCAATATTTTTGTAGCCGCCTACCGTATCAAAAGCTTTTTTTTCGAAAGCCAAATTTGCACCATTTGCCATATTGAAAATCTTCATATTCAGTGATGCACCCGTAATGGCTTGCATGCCACAAAAATCCAGGGACTGGAAATGCTGGAATTTGGTGTGGTCATTATAAAAACCTACAGGACTGGCAATCAACGTACACTTCTCTTTTTCATAAAATGAAACAATACTGTGCAGCCAGTGTTTTTGCAAACGACAATCGGCATCGGTTGTTATTATCAGCGTACCGCTCGCTTGAGTTATACCATATTCGATGGCTCTTTTTTTATAAGCTTCTGTAATGGTGTTCTTATCCAGACTGTCTTTTAATTGTAAAACTTTTATTGTGCTATTTGATTTACAAAAAGAGGTAGCAATAGAGAATGTATCGTCTTCCGAAAAATCATCTATTACAATTATTTCCACGAGGGAAGCAGGATAAATCTGGTCGAGTAAATCCTGCAAAATATTGCCTATATATTTTTCTTCGTTTCTGGCAGGTATAATAACGGAAACCCGCGTTGTACATTCCTCTTTCAAATCGTGGGTTTCTTTGATTTCTTCCCATTCATTTTTATACGTCCACATAATGCCGACATAAGCGACAGTAAGCATAAGCGATATGAGTAACCAGATGAGCATTATTTATTCAGTTTTTCATGTAGCATTTCTTTCAGCTTTATTAGTCTGTTTTGCAGGGTTTCCTCACGTTTTGCCGAAGTTATCCATTGTACATATTCTTTCTGATGTGTGTAAGATAATTTATCAAAAACGGATTTTAATAGATTTTCTCTATTAAAAAAATCAACTAAAACAGTGGGAAGCTCAACGATTCTTTCTTCAAAGTCTTCTTCAATTTTCACATTGACAATATCTCCTTCTTTCTTGTTTAGCTGAGCTCTGATTGTTTTGTTTATCATTAAGAAGTAACCACCTGCATATTTAGCAATTAAGCCTCTGTACAAAATATCATTATACCATATCTTGGCTTTGAATCGTTTTTTGCCGAAAGTTTTTTCCACATCAATTGCCAACGGAATATAAAAGACATCCATGTTGTCATCTTTCACAATTTTAGCTTTGAATTGATAGGCCATAAATTATAAATTAATTTTTGATCTCCACTTCATGTTCTGCCATTCCTTTATACATCATAAAAATTTCCTCTAATATACTGAGAATCTCTTCTTTGCTGTTGCTCATCACTAATTTCGCTCTGTATGGTTTGATATTGGGCAGCCCTTTCAGATAATTGCTGTAATGCTGGCGCATTTCTAAAATGCCTAAAACAGCTCCTTTCCACTGCATCGATTTTTCCAAATGTGTTTTAATTATATTTACGCGCTCCTCTATACTCGGTTCTGTTGTTATTTTATTTTCAAAAAAATAGTCTTTCATTTGTTTAAAAACCCAAGGAGCACCTATCGCTGCTCTGCCTATCATAATACCATCCACACCGTAGCGGTTTTTATATTCCATAGCTTTATGAGGAGTATCTATATCGCCATTCCCGAAAATGGGAATATGCATGCGCGGATTATTTTTTACTTCGCCGATAAGTGTCCAGTCGGCTTCGCCTTTATACATTTGTTTGCGCGTTCTGCCATGTATGCTCAATGCCTGTATGCCGATATCTTGCAATCGCTCAGCTACTTCTACTATATTTTTAGATTGTTCATCCCAGCCTAAGCGTGTTTTTACCGTAACCGGTAAATTCGTTGCTTTAACTACTTGTGCAGTCAGACGCACCATTTTGGGTATATCTTGCAAAATGCCGGCACCAGCCATTTTACATACCACTTTATTGACAGGGCAACCATAGTTGATATCAATTAAATCCGGTTTTGCTTGTTCTATGATACGTGCACTTTCTACCATGGCATCTTCTTCGCCTCCGAACATTTGTATGCCAATCGGCTTTTCATAATCGAAAATATCAAGCTTCTGGATACTCTTTTTTGCATGGCGGATTAAACCTTCGGAAGATATAAATTCCGTGAACATCAAATCGGCACCATATTGCTTACAAACATAGCGAAACGGCGGATCGCTCACATCTTCCATGGGAGCGAGCAGAAAAGGAAAATCTCCAAGTTGTATGTTACCTATAGTTACGATCTTATTTTAATTTAATCAAAAAGAACAAGAGAATTTTAAGGCTACAATTCAAAAAAACTCCGTTACTTTTACACAAAGATACATAATGAGCGAAACTATTTTAGATGACTTACAGTCGGGTCAAAACAAACCTTTATATGGCATTAACCAAAAAGACGGATTTACTCAGTTTTTGATATTGATGGGCATTTTTGTTGCTTGTTTTATTGCAGGGCAATTACTCAGTGGTGGGTTATTATATCTCTCATATGGATTGGATGTTGCAGACATGTCAACGCTAATGAAAAAACATAAAGATTTGAATGCCTTCAGATATGCGCAGATGCTTGCAACTGTTATTAGCTTTTTGGCACCTGCCATCCTCTTTTCCAAACAAAAACAAAAAAACTGGATACAGTATAACAGAGCAGACAAGTCATTTAATCTTGTTTTTATTGCCTTAATTCCGTTATTGATTATTTCGTTTTATCCGCTAATTAACTTATCCTTTTTTATGAATAAGGCATTGGGCATCAGCAACTGGTTTCAGGGCATGCAAGGAGATTACAAAGAAATTGTATTGGCACTCACAGCCGGCACTTCCATTTCTACTCTTATCTTAAATTTAATTACTGTGGCCGTATTACCTGCCATTTGTGAAGAATGGTTTTTCAGAGGAACCATGCAGCGCTTTTTTTCAGAAAAAATGAATATTCATCTCGCTATCTTTCTTTCATCCATTGCGTTTAGCTTGATACACTTAGAATTTTCAGGATTTTTGCCTCGTATATTTTTGGGCATGTTACTGGGTTATATATTTTACTACAGTGGCAGTTTGTGGGCCAGTATATTTGCACATTTAATCAATAATGGGGCACAAGTCGTTGCCATTTATTTGAGTAACAAAGGCCTTTATACAGTCAATATGGACAATCCGGATTTTCCTACCTATCGGGAATTGTTCATCTTTACACCTTTGTTTATTGCTTTATTTTTTGGCATGATTTATTTATCTAAACAGAAAAGAAGTACCTTTGCCTGATTTTTTATGAATTTAATCTGATTTTTTATGAATGATATAGGTACCAGAATTGCAACAGGCATTGTTTTTTTATTTGTGATGATTGGTTCTGTTATTTGGAATCAGTATTCGTTCGGTATCTTATTCGGATTAATTGTCGTATTGTGTATCAGTGAATATCAAACGATCATTGACGGCTTATTAGTTTCTACTCCGAGATGGAAAACGCTGTATAAGTATATCAACTTAATTTTCGGAGTAATCACATTCGTTATCGTTTATTTAGTGGCTGCGAAAAAGCTACCCTTGATGTATATGTCATTCGTGTGTGGCTTCCCGCTTACCTGGCTGGTAATAGAAATGTACACCAAAAGCGAACGCCCATTTTATAATGTTGTTTTAAATTCTATGCCGATTTATTATCTGGCTATACCTTTGTCATCTTCCAGTCTGCTTGCCTTCCACGATGGTGGATACAACTGGCATTATCTTTTAGCCATTATGATTTTTGCCTGGTCTAATGATTCATTTGCTTATTTAGCCGGAAGATTTTTCGGCAAGCACAAATTATTTGAGCGCATTTCGCCTAAGAAAACATGGGAAGGATTTTTTGGTGGAATGGCAGGTTCTGTTTTGTTTGCCTATCTCGTGTTTCTTTTATTTCCAAAATGGACGCACCAACCGGTTAGTCTTACAACCTATATTGCCTTGGCCGTAATTACTACTATTACTTCCACTTATGGAGACTTGGCGGAAAGTATGATAAAACGCAGTTTGCAAATTAAAGATTCAGGCTCAGCGTTGCCGGGACATGGCGGATTTTTAGACCGTTTTGACGGGTTGCTGTTTTCTCTGCCGGCATGTACCTTTTATCTTACTTTGTTTTTACCGTCTGCGTCTTGAGTATCCTCCGGTAAAAGCATATCGCACGGAAAGTGCTATCTCGTAATAGGATACGGAAGGTTTCGTCTTTATAGTCGGATTTTTTAAGTATTTATCGAAATAAATAGTAGGCTTATAATCGAAGGTGAAATTAATAGGAAACTTGCGCAGTAAAACATCCACACCCAGTATAGGGTCGATACCAAATGCAAAAATATTCGTCGTGCTTTTATTTCCGTAACCTATGGAAAGACCGCCACCTAATAGAAAACTCCAACGTTCGTCCCTTCCAAGCAGCCAGTGCTTTTCGTAGAGTGCCGAAATATTAACTCCCGGTTTTGTAAATACTACACCATGATAGCCGTATCGCAACAATCCTTCGATAGCATGACCCGAACTTCTGCCATAGCCATTGCTGTTGAAAAAATATTTTCCGCTTAGACCCCAGCCATAGCCAAAACGCAAGCCGATGGCACCTTTATATTCTTGTGCTACGGCCAAACCTGTGAACATACAAATCAGTATGGCAGCTACTATTTTTTTGTGCATTGATAAATATAAGATAATTATGTTACCGGATATTCTAACCTCAGGAAATTTTGATTTTAATCAGTCAGTTGGTGAATTATTTACTTTTCTTAATATTGTAATTACTGGATTTCGTCGATTTCTGAATTTTCGACTTTTCGTAAACATTCTTTTTATCAATATCTTTGATATCTTCTTTATATTTATCGACATTAGATTTTACCTTATTAATTTTTCCGGTTTTATCCTTGCTTTGATTGGCGTTTACAAAACCGGAAACTTTCTCCATTTTTGAAGCAGCTATTGTATAATTTCCTTGATCGATATCGCGCATGATATCATCCATCATTTCTGTAGCTTCAAACATCACCACCATTTCACTTACAGTGCTGTCTAAATTTTGTTTTATTAAAATGGTGTCTCTGGTAAGATGCAGGGTGTTTACCACTACCATATTTTCCGTGTTATATGACTGCGCATCGATATAATTCAATGTAGAAGTGAAAACTAAATCTTGCACAAACGGTTTTTTGATTTTGTATTTGACCAGAATATTTTTTTCTTCTTTAGAATAAACATCATTAAGAGAAATGAGAATCTGCGTGTTTTCCATTTTATGATTGTAGCCATAAGTTTTCTCCGGAACTAAAAATTCAGAGGCGTAACTGACTGTAATTTTTGCTTGTTGCGCTACAACAGACAATAGACCATCCAGCTCTTTGGCAAAAATTCCCGGAATTTTATCTGGGCTGTCGATATAATAATAATTACCGCCACCATTTTCTGCCATAGCTGTCATCAAATCTTCATTAAACCCCTCGCCCAACCCGAATGTAGAAACACTAATGCCTGTTTCTTTAAATTTCTGCTGTACTAAATCTTTGAGCTTTGCCGTATCTGTAATTCCTACATTCGCTAGTCCGTCTGAAAGTAATAAAACGCGATTGACAAATCCTTCTTTTTTTGTAGATAAAACTTGCTTATACCCTTCCAAGAGACCTCCGCTTAGATTAGTAGAACCTCTGTCTAAAATCTTATTTATTTTTTCAGTAAGCACTTGTTTGTTTTTCACAAAATCAGATGCACTTACTACTTCTACATCAGAATCATAATCCACTATAGAAACGATATCATCAGCATTTAATTGCTCTACTACAAATGCAGCAGCTTTTTTTGCATATTCTAATTTTTCGCCATGCATAGAGCCACTTCTGTCCAGGACAATGGAGAGATTTAAAGGAGCTCGTTTTTTATCTGACTTTAATTCATTGCCGGTTACTTTCAGGTATAAATATACATCTGCACTGTCGGAACTTATTGCATACTTGTTTTCCAGTGCAGCTGAAAACTGAACAGATTTGGTTTGTGCACCTGCTGTAAAAAACAGCAAACATGCAATAATGAAACTACTGATTTTATTCATAGTAATTAGTTTTAGAAGTTTATACTTTTGATATGAAAATAGTCGTAAACTACCGGATCAATGGCAAATTTTTCACCGGTGTTTAAATTCGAAATAATTACAAAATCATGTTCTTTAAAGAAAGGGTGTTTAATAACTTTATTCAGATTGATTTTGCACATCATAATCTCCCCAATTGCAGGTTTGGCCTGCCATAATGAACTAGCATTTTTATTAAATAAATATGTAAAATATTGTGCATAGCCTATACAGTTTGCCTTATGCGTATTTTTTAATTCAATTGGATTTGATGAACAAGTTGAAAAGGTAAAATTTAAATCATGAGCTGTCTGTTTTAAACAATCTTCTATAATAATGTCAACTCCAATATTATTACTATTTACTTTTTTATCTTTATCTAAAATTGAAGCAGGTACAGTCGTTAATTTCCTGTATGATTTGAATTCATAATGTACAAATAATTTGAACAGCATTTCTCTGAATACTATAATCAGAAACAAAATAAAAATAAAATATTTGCCAAAATTTTTCATAGAACAGATAACGCAATTTAAAGGAAATTGTTACAGTCACATGGGGTTTTATTCGTTAATAAATGCTAAAAAATAAATTCAACAGCCCTCTTTCTCTCTATTATTATGCCAATCGTACCTTCTTGGATTAGAAATTACAATCACAATTGATTGCATCATCAATTTTACTTAATTTTACAGTATGAGAGATATTTTGGTTATTGGTTCGGGTATAGCAGGTCTGAGCTTCGCACTTAAAACTGCACAGCGATTCCCTGATAAAAAGATTCTTATACTTACCAAAGCGAATGAAGATGAATGCAACACGAAATATGCACAAGGCGGCATAGCTGTTGTAACAGATTTCTTGAAAGATAATTTTGAAAAACACATAGCAGATACCTTAATTGCCGGTGACGGACTTTGCGACAAAGAAGTGGTAGAGTTAGTGGTACGCGATGGCAGGGAGCGGGTAAATGAACTTATAGCATGGGGAACAAATTTTGATAAAGATGAAGATGGAGATTATAAATTGGGCAGAGAAGGCGGTCACTCCGAATTTCGGGTGCTGCATTACAAAGATGTAACCGGAAAAGAAATTGAAAGGGCATTATTAGAAAAGATACATCAGCAAAAAAATGTAGAAATCTCACAGCATCATTTTGTCATTGACCTGCTCACTCAACATCATTTGGGAAGTATCATTACTCGTGTAACGCCTAATATAAGATGTTATGGTGTATATGTACTTAACCGTTTCACCAACCAAATTGAGAAAATAGAAAGTAAAATTACGCTATTGGCCACTGGTGGTTTTGGACAGGTTTACAGAGCCACTACTAATCCTACTGTTGCTACCGGTGATGGCGTAGCAATGGTATATCGGGCCAAAGGCAGAGTAAACAATATGGAATTTGTACAATTTCATCCTACTGCATTATTTGAACCCAATGTAAGCCCCAATTTCTTAATTACTGAAGCCGTGCGCGGTGACGGAGGAATTTTGAAGCGCAAAAACGGTGAAGAATTTATGCAATTTTATGATGACCGTTTATCGCTTGCACCACGCGACATTGTTGCCCGTGCCATAGATAATGAAATGAAAAAAAGCGGTGAGGATTGTATGTATCTCGACTGCCGTCACATGGACAAGGATAACTTTTTACACCATTTTCCAAATATTTACGAAAAATGTAAATCTATTGGTATTGATGTATTCAAAGACATGATACCAGTTGTACCTGCCGCACATTATGCTTGTGGCGGTATAGATGTGGATGAATATGGCAGAACATCCATAAATAATCTTTATGCTTGCGGAGAATGCAGTCATACCGGATTGCATGGAGCTAACCGATTGGCCAGTAATTCTCTGCTGGAAGCTGTAGTATATGCACATCGCATTTTTGAAGATGTCGCTGAGAAAATTGATGCAATATCCTATCCGACAGAAGCAATTCCTGAATGGAACGCTGCCGGAACAAGTGACCCAAAGGAGATGGTCATTATCACACAGAGCATTCGAGAACTTAAAGATATTATGAGCAATTATGTGGGTATCGTGCGTAATAACGTGCGTTTAAAACGCGCTCAGGAACGTCTCTATTTATTGTTTAAAGAAACGGAAGAGCTGTATGAAACCACTACAATATCTCCGCAACTACTAGAACTTCGTAACATGATTACTATAGGTTATTTAATTACCAGAAGTGCGTTACTCAGAAAAGAGAGCAGAGGGTTGCATTTCACTACAGACTATCCGAATCATTATCCACACGTGGAAGAAACGTTGTTATAAGCAACAAGTTCTTAATGCATCTTAACTTCTTAATGGTTTTATTTCTTTGAACCATTAAGGTATGAAGACAATTAAGCCAAGCTCTTAATGCCACTTAACTTCTTAATGGTTTTATTATTTGAACCATGAATGCATGAAGACAATTAAGCCAAGCTCTTAATGCCACTTAACTACTTAATGGTTTTATTATTTGAACCATGAATGCATGAAGACAATTAAGCCAAGCTCTTAATGCCACTTAACTACTTAATGGTTTTATTATTTGAACCAT
>CAZPBT010000023.1:0-5416 GCA_964584555.1 uncultured Chitinophagales bacterium | reverse complement strand
CTTAATGGTTAAGATTCCAACTATACATCTCAACAGATATAGCATTTTCAAATTGCCATTTTTACTTATCTTTGCGACATGAGTCAGGTAGATTTGCCCAAAATAATAGCGCATTGTAAAGAATATGGATTTATTTTTCCGTCGAGTGAAATTTATGATAACCTTGGTGCCGTATATGACTACGGTCCTTTTGGGGCTGAACTGAAAAATCACATCAAAGAATACTGGTGGAAGAGCATGGTGCAAATGCATGAGAATATTGTGGGAATTGATGCCGCCATTTTTATGCATCCAACTACTTGGAAAGCCAGCGGGCATGTCGATTCATTTTCTGATCCATTAATTGACAATAAAGATTCAAAAAAACGCTACAGGGCAGATGTTTTATTAGAAGAAAAAATAGAAAAACTGCGGGAGAAAGGCGAAAAAGAATTAACCAAAAAGAATTTATCGGATGCATCTGTTGAAGAAAAAGCCAAAGCCTCACGCGACTATGCCAAAGCTATGACTCTGGAAGCAGAATATATCAAGGCGGCGGAAGCAGCAGATTTCGCCCGCTATAAGGCATTAATCGAAGAATACGAAATTGTATGTGAAGTTTCAGGTTCTAAAAACTGGACAGATGTACGTCAGTTCAATTTGATGTTCGATACCAAATTAGGATCCGTTGCTGATGATGCAAACACGATCTATCTTCGACCGGAAACGGCACAAGGTATTTTTGTCAACTTCCTTAATGTACAAAAATCAGCGCGTTTGAAAATCCCGTTTGGTATTGCCCAGATAGGAAAAGCATTCAGAAATGAAATTGTAGCACGCCAGTTTATCTTCCGAATGCGCGAATTTGAGCAAATGGAAATGCAGTTTTTCATCAAACCCGGCACACAAAAAGATTGGTTTGACTACTGGAAAAAAGCCCGTATGAAATGGCATTTGGCACTCGGTACAGCACAAGAAAACTTGCGCTACCATGTGCATGAAAAATTAGCACACTATGCCGATGCAGCAGAAGATATCCAGTTTAAATTCCCAATCGGATTTAAAGAATTAGAAGGCATACACTCACGCACCGATTATGATTTGGGCAGACATCAGGAATTTTCCGGCAAAAAAATGCAGTATTTCGATTCGGAACTTAACCAAAACTACATACCATTTGTAATTGAAACCTCGATTGGATTAGACCGCATGTTTTTGCGTGTACTGAGCGATGGCTTGAAAGAAGAAAAACTGGAAAATGGCGAAACCCGTGTTGTACTGAATATTCCACCGGCATTATCTCCTATAAAAGTGGCAGTGTTGCCTTTGGTTAAAAAAGACGGATTACCGGAGAAAGCCCGCGAAATCATGGATACACTTCGTTTTGTAGGACGCACTTTTTACGAAGAAAAAGACAGCATAGGAAAACGCTACCGCCGTATGGATGCCATTGGTACGCCTTATTGTATAACAGTTGACCACCAGACGCTTGAAGACAATACCGTTACGATACGTGAGCGGGATACTATGCAGCAAGAGCGCATTGCCATCGATAAACTTGAAGCTATCGTGCGTGAAAAAACAGACATGAACTTGTTGTTGCGTAAAGCGATGGCATAGTTTATGCTGATTAGTTATAAAAATGAAGAAAATAACCTTCATCATATTATTCACTTTTAGTTTATTGCACTCCTTTGGTGTCAATCCGTTTTTATTGGGTACTTGGAAAGGCTACATCATTTCAAACGAGCTGGATGCTGATAACCGTGACGGACTGCCCATCACTTTATACATTAACTCAGATAATGACAACGGTGATTTTGTAGGCGAGATGTACGTTTCATACAGATACCAGACTGATATCTATAATGCCAAATATATGGTAAAAGGCAGTCTGGATATTAACACATTCGTATTGCGCATGAGCCAAACGGAAATTGTGTATTATGATGTTTTACCCAAAGGCATGAGTTGGTGTTTCGGGCAGTTTAAACTGAACATGTACCAGAGTAACTATATGCGTAAAATTATTTTAGACGGCAGTATGAATACTGAATGTTCTGAAAGCAATATCAGGGTAGTACTGGTGAAAAAATAAGACTAAGTTACAAGCTGAAACTTTCTCCGCAACTGCAAGTGCGAGCCGCATTCGGATTTTCGAAATAAAATCCTTTACCATTAAGTCCATCCGAGAAATCCAATGTAGTACCTAAGAGGTATAACAGACTCTTGGCATTAACGACCAGCTTGATATTTTTATCTTCAAATACCTCATCGCCTGCTTTGATTTCAGTGTCAAATTTTAAATCATACGTTAATCCCGAGCAGCCGCCACTGTTTACCGCCACACGAACAAATGCATTTTCACCCAGATTATCATCCTGCATTATTTTGAGTACACGTTCCTTAGCTTTTTCTGAAATGAAAATCATTTAATATCTTTATTACAGAAAAATAGAAATAAAATTGGAATTCTGTATAATCTAACTTTTAAAAACTTGTTAATTAACTTTATTGTTTATAGATTTTATTTGTTGTAAATCCCTTTTCTGATTCTAACCTTATATAATAATTACCCCTTGGTAAATCTGATAAATCTAATTCTAGAACGTCATTAGTTGTCAGATATTTATCTTCAAGATGCTTAACGGTTTCTCCTACGGTATTTATTATTTTTATAGATATTTTCTGATTTAGAGGTAAGTTGTTTTTCAAAAACACCTTAGATGAAGTTGGATTAGGAAATATAGTAAACCCTCCCTCTCTCAATGTGTTATATATTCCAGAAACGATATCAAAATTAGCAATCAAATTACGATTAACATTAATAGCAAATGAATATATGCTATTTGTAGACACAACAGTTCCATTCTCTGTCCAACTGATAAATTTATATCCCGAATTTGGTGTTGCTGAAACAGTAATTAATGAATCTCTGAAAAACGAACCAGCACCAGTAGTAGTTCCAGTTGCTGAAGGTAAAACTGATAATGTAATTGTAAGATAATTATTAAAAGTAGAGTTTGATTCATAAGCACCAATATCAACTAATCGATTCTTAATTCTCGTTGTAGAATCTATATCTAAATTATAATTAGTATTTACATTATTATTACTTCCCATATTTACAGCTGGTGAATTATTTTGGAGGGCATAATTTAATCCTGTTGTTGTAAATGGAATATTTGATGTAGATCCTTGTGAGATGAACAGTGGATTTGAGTTATATACATTTGTGCCAAAAGTAAGCCCTCCTTGAATAATCGAATTTGATACCGTCGGTTTCGTAGTTAAGATTGCACTATAAATTTGCTCATTAGCAATATTATCCCACATTATTGTATTTAATATCTGTGTAGTAGGATTTGCATGTAATATAGCAGAACTAGCATTATCATTTTTGTTACCGGATATTGTACAATTTACAAACTTTTGTGTATTTGTATTAAAGGTACTTGAATAATATGCTACTGCCCCTGTTGTTTTTGAATGATTACCTATAAATAAGCTATTATATACACTAAAGGATGAACCATCTCCGATGTATAATGCGCCACCTTGATTAATTGAACTTGTATTGCCACCAATTTTACATCTGTCTAATAGTACTGTAGTTGAGTTAGTTGCTATTGCCCCACCTCTATTTGATGAATTAAAATTAAAATTACAGTCCTTTATGTTGAATACACCTGAGTTAGAAAATAAAGCTCCACCCATGCTATTTACATCACTACCAGTCGTATTTGATGTAAATTCACAATTTAATATATTAATTGTCCCTCCATCCTGCTGGTAAATCGCTCCTCCTCTCATATATGCATAGTTATCAGTAAAAATACAATTTGCTATGGTCGGACTACTGTTAAGTAGCCTAATCCCAGCTCCTCCATCTGTTATTGTCCCACCTGGTGTATAATTATACCCCCCAATAATCTTAAATCCATCTATTCTGGTTGAATTATTTACATTACTTAATGATATAATATTTTTACAATTATCAGATGCTACGCCTAAACTACCTACATCACCACTTAACGAAGTCAAGTTTGCTAATATATTTCGTTGACTAAGCATAGTTTCTGTCCCTGCAAAACTCCCATAAAACTTAATACCACTAGGTACTAAGAAAGTAGATGAAGAAGAATTCCCTGCAGGTTTATAAACTCCTGAAGAAACCCAAATTTCATCGCCGCTAACTGCATTTGAAAATGCAGATTCAATTGTCGTAAAGGCATTACTCCATGATGTGCCAGTATTAGTTCCACTTGAACTTTGTTTTACAAAAATTGTTTTTGCATTTAGAATTATACAATTAATAGATAAGAAAAGTAAAGTTAATGACCTCATATTAATAAAATTTATTTTACAAAAATAGGAAATTCTTTATATAAAATATACAGAAGAGGTATTTTAGTAGTTTGTTATCATTTTATTTCTGTCAATAAGCATATTCGCCCTTTCCAATTGCTCAGGAGAGCCGATATCTATCCAAATATCCTGACTGTGGTCATAGCCCATTATTTTTTGTTCTGCACAAATATCCAAATACCAGTCTGTCATCGAAAAAATGCCTTCTCTTGTCCTGTGGTTGAAAATTTCTTTAGAAATAATCTGATAACCGCTAAATGCAAAAGCCTGTGCCTGCTTAATTGTAGCATATTTTTCATCATCAAATACCGGATTTTTATCATCGTAATAATGCGCGGCACTATCACCTAAAATCGAAGGAAATTTAATTTCTTCATTTTTAAAATTGCGCCAGCCACATAATTGCATAATAGTATCAAACAGTAGTACCCGTGATGATTTTCTTGCCCGCACGGCTAAAGTTGCAACAGCTTTATGCTTAAAATGATATTCGGCAAACTGCTGTATATTGATATTGGTAAAAACATCCGCATTGCAGACTAAGAAATTATCCTCTGTGATAAATTCTTTAGCTTTCAACAAGCCACCTCCTGTTTCTAAAATACGCTCTCTTTCATCCGAAATTTGTATATCTATTCCGAAATTTTTGTGTTGCTCTAAAAAGGCTAAAATTTTTTCTCCTAAATAATGAATATTGATAATTACGGATGTAATACCTTGTGCTTTGAGTTGTTCTATGGTATGCTGTAACATGGGTTTGTCACCCACCGGTACAAGTGCTTTGGGAATAGTGTTGGTAAGCGGTTGTAACCGGGTACCAAATCCTGCAGCAAATATCAAGGCTTGATGAAGCATGCTTATCTGGTTTAATACTTTAATTTTTTTGGGTTTTGGAAATTGTTCCAGAAAGTCAACAAAAAAATGCAATTTTTATTACTGTCAATTTGATAATATAATGTAATTTGTTTCACAATCAAAACTTTTCTTATTTGCAATCTTCTCTTGGAGGCAGGAAAAAGTAAGGGATTCTTTTCAATTAAATTAATTGCAACTTCTGATTTTTGTATGA
>CAZPBT010000022.1:10759-20720 GCA_964584555.1 uncultured Chitinophagales bacterium | reverse complement strand
AAGGCAGTCTTTTTTTAATTGTTATGCATTTTGTTTACCTGCTTTACAGCGTAAAATCTGATAAATATTATATTGGCGAAACAAGCTGCCTGGAAGAGCGATTGTTGCAGCACAATGCAGGATTTTTTAAACATGCATATACTAAAATAAGCAGTGATTGGGAGCTGAAAGCAGCTTTTGAAGTCAATAACCGTAGTTCCGCTAGAATTGTTGAACGATATTTGAAATCTAAGAAATCAAGAATCTATCTGGAAAGATTGATAGCGGAGGAAGCATTTAAAATAAAATTTAAGAAAAATGTGTTTGAAAAGTTTGACATTGCAATAAAGTATTGAAAATCCTTGTGTCGGCGTCCCGATAAATCTATGATTTATCGGGACGATCCCGCCCCACACCACAAACGAGGTTCAATATCTGACCTCGTTTTTTTTATTTTTGCCATATCATTCTATAAAAATCCACACCTTAAGACAACTTTTAATAAATAACTTCTAACTTTAATCAATGATTGCGATAATACCCGTAGCCGGAATCGGTTCAAAACTTCGTCCACATACCTATACACAGCCTAAATCGCTGATACCTATTGCCGGAAAACCGATACTGGGCTATATTATTGATCAGCTCATGCAAAATAAAATTACAGAGTTCGTCTTTGTAATCGGCTATTTGGGCGAAAAAGTAAAGGAATATGTAGAAACACAATATCCTAAACTGAATGCAAAATTTGTGGTGCAGGAAGAACGCGAGGGTCTGGGACAAGCTGTCTGGCTTACCAAAAATCATATTCCCAAAAAAAGAGAGGTCATTATTGTACTGGGAGATGCCATAATTGAATTGGACTGGAAGAAGTTTCTCTCAATGAAATCATCTGCTATCGCTGTAAAAAAAGTAAATGACCCTCGCAAATTTGGTGTGGCAGAATTTGATGATAAGGGATTTATTACCAAAACTGTCGAAAAGCCCGCCATCCCCAAGTCGAATATGGCTGTTGTCGGTATCTATAAAATCAAAGAATTTAACGTGCTCATTCAATGCCTGGAATCCAATATTAAAGAACAAAAACGAAGTAATGGCCAATATACACTTACTGACGGTATTCAGGGGATGCTGGAAAAGGGCATACAAATTGCAGGATTTAAAGTGGAAAACTGGTACGATTGCGGGCAAAAGGAAATACTGCTGGAAACCAACAGACTGATGCTGAATAAGCAGTCAAAAGTGGCAATTAACAAAAAAAATATTCAAAATTCAATTTTGGTGGAACCCGTATATGTGGGAAAGAATGCCATGCTAAAAGATTCAATAATTGGACCGAATGTGACCATTGGAGATAATGCCATTGTTCAGAATTCCATCATTCGCGATTCCATTATTGGAAGTTATACCCGATTGAATGAAGTCATCTTGCATCAATCGTTAATTGGCAATGACTCTGAAATATGGGGCAGTACGCAGAGCTTGAATATTGGAGATAATACTGAACTGGATTTGAGATAAAATTTTTAAAAAAACAAGGTGTTTGCAATAGTAGATTTAGAAACCACGGGAGGAAACAGCAACTCAGAACGAATTATTGAGATTGGCATTATATTGCACGACGGCAAACAAAAAATCGGAGAATACACTACGTTAGTCAATCCCGAAAAAGAAATCAGTGCGTTTATTTCAACCTTTACGGGTATTACCAATGCCATGGTAAAACATGCGCCAAAATTTGAAGACATTGCGCATACCGTAGCTGAATTGCTGGAGAATAATGTCTTCGTAGCTCATAATGCCCGTTTTGATTATCATTTTCTGCGCAGCGAATTCAAACGACTGAATATTCCCTTTAGCAAAAAAACATTGTGTACAGTGCAGTACACCCGTAAAGTTTTCCCGCATAAGAAATCATATAGTTTGGGCAATATTTGCAAAGAACTGGAAATACCGATAGACAACAGACATCGTGCATTTGGGGATGCTTTGGCTACGGCATATCTGCTTGAGAAAGCAATTGCAAATGACAAAAAAGACTACTTGAGCGATTTTTTAACGGACGATATTCATAAAATGTATCTTCCGGAAAAAATTAGTATCGAACAAGTAGCTGTCTTGCCGGAAGAACTGGGGGTGATTTACTTTCACAATGAGCAAGGTGAAATCGTCTATATCGACAAGAGTAAAAATATTCGCGAATATGTCATCAACTTTTTCCTCAAAAAGCCTATTGAAAAGAATAAAATAGATTTGCATCGCATTATCGCCGGCATCAGTTATGAAACCAGTGGCAGCGAATTAGTTGCCAGCTTGCAGGAATTTCATGAAAAGATGCAACATAAACCGAGGTATAACCGACCGGTTTCTATGCAAAGAATGCGATTTGGTTTGTTTGCGGAAGATGATGCACAGGGTTTTCAAAAGCTGATGGTCAAACTAATTGAAGAAGCGGAGAATCCATTGCTGAAATTTACATCTAAGTTTAAAGCAGACAGAATGATGCATTCCATTTTGACTTCATCCCGCTTGGAACCTGCCTTTAAGAAAATTGAATCAAGTGCGGTGTATAATCAACGCTTACAGGATGTATTGGCTAAATTTATTTATCCTCACAACAGCTTTTTTATTATCGATGAAGGCAGAGGAGGCACGGAAAAGAGCATTGTGAAGATAGAAAATAATGAATACAAGGGTTTTGGCTTTATTGAGCAAGCCTATATTGCCAGTATGGAAGATTTGCATGATGCCGTTCAATTCCGTGAAGAATTTCACGATGCCAAAAAAGTGATACAAAGTTATTTGCGCAAAAACGGAAAATACCTGAATATTATACCTTTCTGAATACGTCAGCCACCTTATCCAACTGGCGTGTTTGAAAAAAAGAAATAAATAAACGGATTTGAAATACAATCATCAAAAAGAGCGGGATAATTCCGGCTAAAATAATCATTTTCTTAATATACAACTGCATATCCAGTTCTGTGTAAGGTTTAATTACTTGCCCTGAAGCAAGGGTGTAATTATAGTCGTCAGTTACTTTGGCAAAGGTGTAATATTGTTTGAGCAAAACAAAAAACAAGAAAATATTTGCCGTAAACCACAATACTTTCACCCATATATTCTGTGCAAGTTTCGAGTCGAATAAAAAGATGGTATAGCCAAAATAGATAAAGGCCAGAAAAATACCGAGGTACAAAAAGCGGAAAAAGTCACTGTTGACGATGGGTTGCACATTAAACAAAAACAGATAAGCAGCAATTGCAGAAATACTTATCCAAATGATATCAAACAGAGATTTGTAAATATTGGCGGAGAGTGTTTTCATCGTGCAAAGGTAAACAGATAAAATCAAACAAATGAGTTAACTTGTTTCATTGGCTAATTACACCAGCGAAACGGGAAGCGGCTCTTCTTCAAACGGACGCTTGCCAATCAACTCTTCCAAATCGGACTTAAACAGTATCTCTTTTTTCAGTAAAGTTTTGGCAATTACTTCCAGCTCATGTCTTTTCTCAGTCAGCAAGTTTTTCGTTCTCGTGTAAGCAACATTTATCAACTCTCTCACCTGCATGTCTATCTCACGGGCTGTTTCTTCAGAGTAAGGTTTGGTAAAACCATTATCCTGCGGATCGTAATAAGAGATATTACCCAGCGTATCATTCATGCCATAAATCGTAACCATGGCATAGCATAATTTGGTGATTCGCTCTAAGTCATTTTGCGCACCTGTCGAGATTTTGCCGAATACGATATCTTCCGCCGCACGGCCGCCAAGCGTCATGCATATTTCATCCATCAATTGTTCGGTGCGATACAAATATTGTTCTTTCGGTAAATACTGGGCGTATCCAAGCGCTGCAATGCCGCGAGGAATGATAGTAACTTTCAATAAAGGATGCGCATGTTCCAGATACCAGCCACACACAGCATGTCCAGCCTCATGATAAGCAATGATTTCTTTTTCCTGAGGGGAAATAATCTTGTTTTTCTTTTCCAGTCCGCCAATAGTTCTGTCTATGGCATCATTGAAATCAGAAAGTTCCACCTGTGTTTTTTCTTTACGGGCTGCTATCAATGCGGCTTCATTACATACGTTGGCAATTTCAGCTCCGGCAAATCCGGGGGTAAGCGAGGCTAACTTTTCAGGATTAACATCAGGACCTAATTTTGTCAGTTTTTTTAAATGAACTTTAAAAATCTGCTCTCTGCCTTTTATGTCAGGACGGTCAATGGATATTTGTCTGTCAAATCGTCCGGGACGCAATAATGCAGAGTCCAGTACATCAGGGCGGTTAGTGGCTGCCAGCATGATAATACCTTTATCTCCGCTGAAACCATCCATTTCCACCAGCAACTGATTCAGGGTGCTTTCCCGCTCATCATTGCTTTGTACCATATTTTTACCGCGGGCACGACCTACTGCATCAATCTCGTCTATAAAAATGATACAAGGAGCTTTTTCCCGGGCTTGTTTAAATAAATCACGAACACGTGATGCTCCTACACCCACGAACATTTCTACGAAATCTGAACCGGAAATTGAGAAGAAAGGCACTTGTGCTTCACCGGCCATAGCTTTTGCCAGCAAGGTTTTTCCTGTTCCCGGAGGACCTACCAACAGTACGCCTTTCGGTATTTTAGCACCCAGAGCCGTATATTTTTTTGGATTTTTCAGAAAATCCACTACTTCTTTCACTTCTTCTTTCGCCTCATCCAATCCGGCTACATCATCAAAAGTTACACTCACTTTAGTGTCTTTGTCGTATAAAGAAGCTTTACTTTTGCCAATGTTGAAAATTTGCCCGCCAGGACCACCCACACCTCCGGAAGCTCTGCGCATCAAAAACATCCACAATCCTACTATCAGCAAGAGAGGTAATACCCATTGCAAAAACAGCCCCAAGTATTGACCTTCTTTTTTGCGGTTTTTCTTGATGATTTGCTCGTATGCCAGATTCTTCTGTGTCTCATCAAGGTGTTCAACAAAAGTATTCAGGTTAATAACATCGAATGAGTAGTGAGGGCCGATATTCAAACGACCTAATTTTGTGGTTCGGATATCTTTATAAATTGCTTTTTTCTGCAAAGAATCAGCGTTGATGAAAATGTCAACACGGTCATTGTTTACGATATCAATACTGTCAACATCTCCTGATGGCACCAGTTTTTTGAAAAAATAATCTTCTGTAGTTTGCCTGCTGGCCACACTCATGGTGAAAAACTGCAAAATCA
Organism: uncultured Chitinophagales bacterium; assembly: GCA_964584555.1. Lineage (GTDB taxonomy): Bacteria > Bacteroidota > Bacteroidia > Chitinophagales > JADIYW01 > JADJSS01. The sequence goes on along the minus strand of CAZPBT010000022.1, from coordinate 15,506 downwards.
GAAAAATTGCAAAAAGTAAAGCAAATATCCAATAGCTGTTAAAGCCTTTCTTTTTATTGTTGTTTTTGTTTTTATCTTCTTCCGGTAAAAAATCCATAGCGTATTCTTAAGCTTAAATGTATTAAAATCGTTGAGTATGTGTTTTATGAGATGTTGAATTAATCGTAATCTTTTCGCACAGCATCACTCCATAAATCTTCTAATTGATAAAATTCCCGTTTTTCTTTTTGAAAAACATGAACGACAATATCACCATAGTCTATCAGACACCATTCGCCAAAGCTCCGACCTTCTATATGCAGTGGCTTCAGTTTATGCTCTTTCAGCAGTTCTTCTTCAATATGATCAATAATAGCGCGTGTTTGCACTGTAGACTCACCATGGCAGATGACAAAATAATCTGTGATGGCTTCGGGTATCTGCGTCAAATCCAAACTTACAATTTCTTTCCCCTTCCTGTCTTGAATCAAATCTACAATCAAAAAATGAAGGTCAGCTGTTGTTAATTTCTTTTTAGTGCGTTTAATTTTTGTTTTTTCCAAATCTGTTTACTTATTTTATCTCAAATCTACTAAATTTTGAACATTCTGATCCAAAATACACAATTTACGGGTAAGCAACTGCTTCATCTGGAGCGGGTAGATTCTACCAATAATTATGCAAAACAAGTAATAGCAAATAGCACACCAAAAGACGGAACTGTTATTTTGGCAGACGAACAGTTTGCCGGACGCGGTCAAGCCGGGAATAAATGGCAGAGTGAAGCCGGAAAAAATCTCACTTTTTCTATTCTGTACCATACTTCATTTTTGAGAGCTGATGAGCAGTTTTATTTGAATATGGCTGTTTCGCTTGGTGTGAGAAAAGCTATTGAAATGGAAATGAAGAAAGAATATGAACCAAGAATCAAGAACCAAGAATCAAGAAGTATAAATGAGGATATAGAAAAAAGCTTTATTGCAGATTTATTCCCTGTTACCATTAAATGGCCGAATGATATTTTCGCCGGAGAAAAGAAAATTGCAGGTATCTTGATAGAAAATACCATACAAGGGCAATTTCTGAATTATTCGGTTATTGGGATTGGTATCAATGTAAATCAGACTGTTTTTGAAACAGGATTAAGCGCAAGCAGTATTGCTTTGCTCAATAATAAACAAGCAGATTTAGTACAGCTGTTTAAAAATGCCCTTTATCTCATAGAATATTATTTTCTTAAACTAAAGATGAAAGATTATGCTGCCATAAAAACAGCATATATGGCACATTTGATGGGCTACGGAAAATGCCTGACTTATCGTAAGGGACAAGTTGTATTTGAAGGAAGCATTACAGACATAGACCCTGCAGGAAAGTTAATGCTGCAAGTTGGTGATTATGTACAAACTTTCCAATTTAAAGAAATTGAAAGGGTATTTTAGCTGATTTTGAATGTATGAGTTTATGAACCACACATCTCGCAAGCTCCCGGATTTTCCAGTGAACATGCATTTTGTGCCTGCAAAAATTCCTCAACAGTCATTCCAAACTCCGCTGCACGTTGTTCAATAGTCATTTCAGCCTGTTTTACAGCGGTTTCATTCACTTCAAACATAACTTGCTGGGCATTCGCTACGCTTTCATATATCGGAGCTACAGCTTGTTGGGTGTGCTTGTAGCTTGGATCATTGGCAACCATGTCATTGGCTTTGCGTGCTTTTTCCATATCGACAGTAAACTGTATCGGATCCATGGCAGGGCGGGTACGCAAATAATACATGCCTGTTTTCAGTCCTTTTTCCCATGCATGGAAATGAGCGGAAGTCAGCTTTTGGTAGTTTGCGCTCTCCATAAATAAATTCAAACTCTGGCTTTGGTCGATAAATGCGCCACGGTCGGCGGCCATGTCCAAAATAACACGTTGTTTGATTTCCCAAGCTGTTTTATAAAGCTCTTTTATTTCCTGAGGAATGCCATTTATAGATTGAATTGATCCTTTATTGGCAATAATGGCATTTTTCATCTCATCACTCCACAATTCTAATTCAATTAAGTCTTTCAAAAGATGCTTATTTACTACCATAAACTCGCCGCTCAATACTCTGCGAGTATATAAGTTGGAGGTGTACGGTTCAAAACATTCATTATTGCCCAAAATCTGAGAAGTAGAAGCTGTTGGCATAGGCGCAACCAATAAGCTGTTGCGAACACCAAATTCCATTATCTCACTGCGGAGTGTTTCCCAGTCCCAACGATCAGTAGGCTGCACCTTCCACATGTCAAACTGGAAGATGCCCTGAGAAATCGGAGAACCTTCAAATGACTGATATGCACCGTCTTTTTTTGCTAAATCCTTTGAAGCACTTAATGCAGCAAAATAGATAGTCTCAAATATGTTTTTGTTGAGGATTTTTGCTTCTTCGCTATCGAATGCATGTCGCAGCATCATGAAGGTATCCGCTAATCCTTGCACACCCAAACCAATTGGACGATGACGCATATTGCTGTTCTTAGCTTCCTGCACAGGATAATAGTTGATATCAATTACCTTATTCAGATTTTTAGTAACGATATAAGTAATATCATACAGCCGCTGGAAATCAAAAGCCTTGTTTTCGGTGTCAACAAAGCGACTCAAGTTTATCGAAGCGAGATTACATACTGCAATTTCATCAGCAGATGTGTACTCCATAATCTCCGTACATAAATTGCTTGAACGAATAGTGCCTAAGTTCTTTTGGTTAGATTTGCGGTTGGCATGGTCTTTATAAAGCATATAAGGCGTACCGGTTTCAATTTGGCTGTCCATGATATGAAACCACAATTCTTGTGCTTTAATTGTTTTTCTTACCTTGCCTTCTGCTTCGTATTTTAAATAAAGAGCTTCAAATTCTTCACCATATACATCACATAATCCGGGGCACTCATTCGGACACATGAGCGACCAGCTGGCATTGTCTTTCACCCGTTTCATAAACAAATCCGGAATCCACATGGCATAAAACAAGTCGCGTGCACGTAATTCTTCTTTACCGTGGTTTTTTTTCAGCTCTATGAAGTCAAAAATATCTGCATGCCAAGGCTCTAAGTATACGGCAAATGCCCCCTTGCGTTTGCCACCGCCTTGGTCTACATACCGGGCTGTGGAATTAAATACTTGCAACATCGGCACTAAGCCGTTACTTTCACCACCGGTTCCTTTTATATAGCTTCCTTTTGCTCTTATATTATGTATGCTCAATCCTATTCCACCTGCAGCTTGCGAAATTTCTGCACAGTTGCGCAGGGTATCATAAATACCGCGGATGCTGTCATCTTTCATTGTCAGCAAAAAGCAAGAAGACAACTGAGGTTTTGGAGTGCCTGCATTATAGAGTGTAGGCGTGGCGTGAGTAAACCATTTTTCTGACATTAAATCATAGGTCTCAATGGCTGCATCAATATCTTCTTTATGTATGCCTACGGCAACGCGCATGAGCATATGCTGCGGTCGTTCCACCACTTTGCTGTTCATCTTTAATAAATAAGATTTTTCCAGCGTTTTAAAACCGAAATAATCATAATTATAATCTCGGGAGTGAATGATAGAAGCGTCTAATCTGTCACGGTTTGCCATGATGATTTCATACACATCATCTGCAATCAAAGGTGCTTTCTTGTTTGTTTTCGGATCGATATAATTATACAGTTCTTCAACAATGCGTGAGAACGTTTTTTTTGTGTTTTTGTGGAGGTTAGAAACTGCAATGCGGGCAGCCAGTACGGCATAATCCGGATGTACTACCGTCATGCTGGCACTGGTACGTGCCGCCAGTTCATCCAATTCGGTTGTGGTAACGCCATCATACAATCCCTGAATTACATTTTGTGCTACTTTATGAGGCACCACAAAGCGGTTACTCAACCCATAAGACAGTCGGGAAATGCGGGTAGTAATCTTATCAAAGTGGACAGGTTCTTTGCGTCCGTCGCGTTTTATTACGTACATAGTCTGTTTTATTTAATAGCGCATAAGCGCTGGTTTTTAAAAGTCTTCTACAATGCCGAATGTTTGTTCTTCTTTAGCAACACCTACACCAGCTTTTTTGTATTCAGATACACGTCTTTCAAAAAAGTTGGTTTTTCCTTCCAGAGAGATGTTTTCCATAAATGGAAACGGATTGGTAGCATGATATACTTTAGGATAGCCTAATGCAACAATCCAGCTGTCAGCAACAAACTCGATATACTGGCACATCAAATCCGAGTTCATGCCTATTAAGGCAACCGGCAAAGAATCGCGAACAAATACTTTTTCAGCTTCTACGGCATCACATATAATAGCATAAATATCTTCTTTGCTCAATTTATTTTCGAGCATAGAGTACAATAAACAAGCAAATTGACAATGCAAGCCCTCATCACGGCTAATCAACTCATTTGAATGAGCCAATCCAGGCATAAGCCCTCGCTCTCTCAGCCAGAAAATAGAACAAAAACTGCCACTGAAGAAAATACCTTCTACTGCACAAAATGCCACTAAGCGATGGGCAAAAGATGGCGCACTTTCAATCCATTTTAAAGCCCATTTTGCTTTCAGTTTTACGCAGTCTAAGGTTTCAATGGCATGAAAGAGTTTGTTTTTTTCTGTTGAGTCTTTTATATAAGTGTCAATTAAAAGCGAATACGTTTCGGAGTGAATGTTTTCCATGGCAATTTGAAAGCCATAAAAACAACGGGCTTCCGGAATGGTAACATCCTGCATGAAATTGACAACTAAGTTTTCATT
>CAZPBT010000022.1:0-10659 GCA_964584555.1 uncultured Chitinophagales bacterium | reverse complement strand
AATCAGGATTTTCCCCAAAAAATCACTTCTGACCCTATAAAACTACTCTACTCAAAATGAAATTTTATCAATTATTATCCACAAGTTGTTTATTGGAAGTGTTGATATTTTGGAGAATACTGAATCTGAATAGGTTACCGACTAAAACTAACAAATGCAGTTTTTTTAAACATTATAAAAAATATAAAGTGAATAAAAAAAGAGTGAAAAAAATTTGTACAAGAGGTGAAAATAACAATATTGAATCAGTTGAGATTTTAATTCAAAAATCGTATACAACGAAGTGTTATTGTTGCTATTATATTATATTAGAAGGAAAAACTTGATTATCTTATACTTATGTGGTTTTAAATTGATCATATAGCAGTAGGCAAAATATATCTGTTGCCACTTACTCATTAATACATACCGTTTACTCATTGTTCATCTAGAAGGGTGATGACTCTTGTATCTTTCAGTAAATTATTAATTATGAAATACGACAAAGTAATCTTAACCAACAAAACCGCCTTAGATCTGAAATACAAAACAGACAGCAAATTTATTATTGCAGCACTGAATAAATTGGTACAGGCAGATGCAACAAAAAATTTAAAGTCCAAACTGATTTTATTGGATGATAAAACGATGATGAAGGCTATAAACGTAAACCGAGTTCGACAATTTAACGATGCAGAACAGGTGAAAACAGCAATTGATGGAATTTATTCGAAACTTAGCCCTGATTATATATTATTGGTAGGAGGTACGGAAATAATTCCTCACGTGCGTTTGACAAATCCATGTTATGATCCTAAAGATGACATTGACAGATTTGTCTACAGTGATTTGCCTTATGCATGCAATACCGCTTATTCAACCAGTGCAACAGCATTTACTTCACCGGTGAGGGTGGTAGGTCGGCTTCCGGATATTTATGGTATCAAAAATCCGGATCACCTGATTAAGCTTATTCAAAACAGCATAAATAATGTTCCTCGTAAAAAAACTGTTTATGAATCTATCTTTGGCTTAAGTGCTAAAATATGGGAACAAAGCACAAATCTGAGTTTATCCAATATTATGGGCATTCCGACACAAGCAAAAACTTGCCCGCCTTTTAATCATACTACTACTTCACATGGTGATGCAGAACTTGGCAGCATGATGCATTTCATCAATTGTCATGGAGCCAGCAATACACCGGAGTTTTACGGGCAGCGAGATAGAACAGATGGTAGCTTTCCCATATCATTTATCACAACAGATGTCGTTAATAAAATTTCATATGGGGCAATGGCAGCAGTCGAATGTTGTTATGGCGCTCAACTTTACTATGCAAGTACGGCAAACGAGATTCCTATCTGTAATAATTATTTGCTTCATGGTGCATTGGCATTTGTTGGAAGTACCAATATTGCTTATGGTCCGGCGGTTGGCAATGGTTTGGCAGATTTAATTACACAATATTTTCTGCGAAAAGCTAAAGAAGGAGCATCAATAGGAAGAGCATTTTTGGAAGCCAGACTAGACTTCCTGGAAGATGCTCAACCGGATTTGGATGCTGAAGAATTAAAAACCCTGGCACAGTTTGTACTTTATGGCGACCCAAGTGTATGTCTTGTTGAAGAACAAGTATTACCGGATACTGATTCACTAACACCTAAGACCAAAAAGACAATTGAACACAACCAACGAAAAAACCGACGATACAAGTTATTGGAAAAGGGCCTTCAAGTTGGAGCTTCGATAGGTATACCCAAAAAAACAAATAAACCTAAATCAGAGTCTGCGTCATTGCGCACTGCAATTAATACGGCATTGAAAGAAAACAGTTTCGAAAAAAGCAATGCTAAAGTTTATGTAATAAAAAAGCCTACTCACAATACCGGGAAATTTGCAAGCAGAAAAGTAGAATTTCACACGTATTCTAAAGCAAATCAGGTTGGAAAAGTTATCAATATAGAGAAATTAGTACTGAAAGTTGTAAATTCGGATATTGTAGGAATTAGAAAATATGTCTCAAAATAAGAAAACGATAAAAGGTAAAGTAGTAGTAAAGAAGTTTGGTTTCGGCACCAAAAGCGAACATGATGCTGTATATATCATAGATAATTTGACAAATGAAGAATATGTATTGCGCCTGAAAGGAACTAATCCCTTTGAAAACAATGAAATAAAATCATTTATCGGAAAAGAAGTTAAAGCAAAGGGGATACTAGATGATTATTTGTTTTTAGCAGACAAAATAACTGAAGTCTAACGTAAGTTCTACTTATTCTTTTATAATTTTTACGGGAGGAACTGAATTATCGGTCGAAAACAAGATATATACGCCACTAGGCAGAGTCTGTATCAGTGTTGCAGAATAGTTGTACGTTCTTCCAAGCATATCTCTGATAATCAGCTCACTCTCCGGTATGTTTGTAGTCAGATTTAGCAGACTGTTAAACGGATTGGGATATACAAGTAAATAATGCCGTGGATTTATACAGTTTGCTGCTATCGTATTAGAATAGACATAACTGTTATCCATATCTACCATTTTTAACCTGAAATAGTTGATACCTTCCGGAAGATTGGGTAATTCCAACTTGTATGCATTGTGAAGAGAGGAATTGATTGACGCCGGCATACTGTCAGCTGTCCGCCAACCCGAATTCCCAATGGAGGCTTCGAGTATAAATTGTTGCGAATTGGATTCACTTTCTGTTGTCCACACAATTTCTGTTATTCCATTATTGCAAACAGCATAAAATGAACTCAATTCCACCGGCAAAATAACCGGACTGAACTTGAATTTCTCAATCACAGGCAGGTGGTCTGAAACATAATAGAGTGCATCGGCTACGGCTGGTGTAACGGCGGTGTTGGGCTGTGCCTTTATAGAATCGTTGAAATGATTGCCATCATTACCAAATGCTTTCAGGCTGCCCGGAATATAATCCATTCCACCCGGGTCTTTGATAGCCTGCGAATGTAAAATCAAATCAAAACGGTCATCCAGTCCGCTGGTAGCCCCGCCAAAAAATACTTCACTTTTTCGGGTTGACTGTGTGTGATAAATAGCATAAGCCGGATTATTCCAGACTCCGGTCATGGTTGTAACGGGGTCATAAAATTCGCCGTCGTAAGTAATATTATCGATCAATAATTTCATATACCCGGATTCTGTAGAGGTATAAAAATTAAAATCGCCACAAACTACGAAGTTGCTACCAAATGGAAGCGCATTGGTATACTTGCGCAAACTGTCAGCCTCCTGTGCTTTACGGGTGATATCCGAAGCTGCATTTCCTGCTTTTAGGTGTACCCCAAATACGCTAAACGGAATACCGGTATTGATATGCACGAATGAAAACCGATTGATATCTCTTAAATCAGTAAGAATAGGCGTATTGGATAAAAATGTGAATTTATCTTTTCTGTAAAAAACCACATTTTCATTTTCCGATGCATTACTTTGACAGTTGATCCATGTACCCATGTTATAGAGTGTGTCTACCATTTTCATTACGCTGTCGCGAAATTCATTGGCAGCCACTGCTTCGTTTACTTCTTCGCACACTAAAATATCCGGATGCAAGGCTGCAATGACCGTGCGAAAGCTTGGATTGCGCAATAAGTCGGTACTTCCGGGGTAATTCAATAAATTATAACAAGCAATACTGACGGTATCCTGAGCAGAAAGCAGGCTCACGTTAAAAAATATACTTAAGAAAATGAGCAGGTAAAATTTTCTCAAATCAGTTGTTGTTTAGCTATACAAAGATACTGTATGCAACATTAACAAGTAAGTTGACCTTGAATTTTAACAAATTAAGAGAGGAAATATTTTAGGCAGAGAATTTAAGAAATATTCGGGAATTAAAAATAAAATTGTATTTTTGCGGTTCGATTGTAAACGAAAGTTTGCAAGGGTCTTGTAGCTCAGCTGGTTAGAGCACCTGACTCATAATCAGGGGGTCCCTGGTTCGAGCCCAGGCGGGACCACAAGAAAACATGAGGGTTTTAGCGATTAGCTGAAACCCTTTTTTAATTTACCAAAAACTTGAAATGTATTGCAAATACGGAGCTTCTCTTTCCAAAACCCATGTTCCTATTAATTCGTACATTTATCACTTAATTCGTTTATGAAAAAGTTATACCTGTTTGATTCATTCGCACTTATTTTTCGCGCCTATTTTGCCATGCAGAAAAATCCGCTGATCAATTCCAAAGGCATGAACGTATCTGCCATCTCCGGATTTCTGAATACGATTTGGGAAATAAAAACCAAATATCAGCCTACACACTATGCTATCGTCTTTGATGCCCCCGCACAAACCGACCGCCAGGCTGAATATGATTTTTATAAAGCCAACCGCCAGGAGACGCCGGATGATATCGTTACCGCCATTCCGTATATCAAAGAAATAATACGCGCCATGAATATGCCCGTGGTAGAGTTGGCTGGTTATGAAGCGGACGACCTGATTGGAACACTGGCAAAGAAAGCAGCCAAAGATGATTTTGAATGTTATATCGTCACCTTTGACAAAGATTTAGGACAGGTGTGCGAAGAAAAAATTTTTATTCACCGTCCGCCATTTATGGGCAGGCCTGCCGAAGTACTGACCGTTGAATCGTTGAAAGAAAAATGGGAAATCGAACGCCCGGAACAAATTATCGATATACTCGGATTATGGGGCGATGCCGTGGATAATATTCCCGGTGTAAAAGGTATCGGCGAAAAAGGAGCTAAAGAATTAATCAAAGAATTTGGGTCTATCGACAATATTTATGAGCATATTGACAAGGTAAAAGGTAAACTGAAAGATAAGCTTCTGGAGCATAAGGAAATGGCATTTATCTCCAAACAACTTGCTACTATTATTACTGATGCTCCAATAAACTGGGACGCTGAAGAATATAAGCTGAAACCTTTTAATAAAGAAAAACTGTCAGAGATTTTTGCAGAACTTGAATTCAGAACGCTGGGTAAGCGCATACTTGGAGATGAATACTCCCTGAATGAAATTAAAGCACAAACACTACAAAAACAAACTTCTTCCGCACAAACCAGCTTGTTTGGCGATTCGGCTGAAAAAGCTGACGTAGATGCTATAACCGCACAAGCTAAAAACATCCACAATACGCCACACGATTATTTTGTAGCAGATACGAGTGATAAAATCAATAATCTGATTAGCTTATTGTCAAAACAGGAAAAATTTTGTTTTGATACCGAAACCACTTCTGTGGATGCCAACAATTGCGAGTTGGTCGGGATGTCGTTTTCGATTGAACCGCATAAGGCCTATTATGTACCGGTTGCAGAAAATCAGCAAACGGCTCAGGTTACTGTCAACTTATTTAAGCCTTTGTTTGAGAACGAACAAATTACTAAAATAGGACAAAATATAAAATTTGATGCGTTAGTATTAAAGTGGTATGGTGTTAATTTGCAAGGCACACTTTACGATACAATGCTGGCGCACTACCTCATGGATGCAGACAGCCGGCATAATATGGATATTCTGAGTGAAAACTATTTGGGTTATACTCCGGTATCTATTACCGAATTGATTGGTAAAAAAGGAGCTAAGCAAGGCAGTATGCGCGATGTTTCTTTGGAAAAAATCACGGAATATGCCGGAGAAGATGCCGATATCACCTTTCAACTTTATAAAAGATTCAGAAAAGATACAGACCAGACCCATTTAAGTCGTTTATTTTATGAAGTAGAAACCCCCTTGATTCCGGTATTGACCGATATGGAATACGAAGGCATAAATGTAGATGTTGGCTTTCTGAAACAGTATTCAGATGAAATAAAATCGGAAATTGTGCAGCTGAAAGATGATATCTATGCCTTGACGAATGCACAATTCAATATTGATTCACCCAAACAATTAGGCGAAATATTATTTGACGGATTAAAAATAAAATATCCGGGTAAAAGAACTAAAACCGGGCAATATTCTACGGATGAAGAAACCCTGCTGAAGATTGCCGAACAGCATGCCGTTGTCGATAAATTATTGGATTACCGCGAGCTGACTAAACTCAAATCCACTTATGTGGATGCCATACCGCAGCTGATCAATCCTAAAACACATCGTCTGCACACTACCTATAATCAGGCGATTGCTGCAACAGGCAGGTTGAGCTCTATCAATCCCAATTTGCAAAATATTCCGGTACGCACAGAGCGTGGCAGAAAGATAAGACAAGCCTTTATTCCGAGAAATGAGGAATATACCATACTTTCAGCCGATTATTCGCAGATTGAGTTGCGTATCATTGCTTCCGTATCGCAAGATGAAAACATGATAGCCGCATTTAATCAACAGCTGGATATACATACCGCTACGGCAGCCAAAGTATTTGGTGTAGCACTCGATGAAGTAACACCTGAGATGCGCAGACAGGCAAAAATGGTCAATTTTGGTATCATTTACGGTATTTCTGCGTTTGGTTTGGCACAGCGTTTGGGTATTCCTAAAACACAAGCCGGAGAATTGATAGAAAATTATTTCGCCAAATACCCGGGGATAAAAAACTACATGGATAAGACCATACATTATGCAAGAGAGCACGGCTTTGTAGAAACTTTACTGGGCAGAAGGCGCTATATCCGGGATATCAATGCCGGAAATTTTACCGTAAGAGGTTTTGCTGAACGCAACGCCATAAATGCACCCATTCAGGGTTCGGCTGCCGATATGATAAAAATAGCGATGATAAACATACACAAGCAACTAACAGGACATAAAATGCAATCTAAGTTACTGTTGCAGGTACACGACGAATTGCTGTTTGATGTGTATAAACCTGAAAAGGAAGAATTACAAAAAATGGTAGAAACAGAAATGCAAAATGCATTACCTTTGTTAGTTCCCGTAGAAGTTTCTTCGGGATTTGGAAACAACTGGCTGGAAGCACATTAAACCCTAATATAAATGCGTATGAAAAAAACATTGTTTTTGATTTTGTTGATTATCCCTTTTTTAGGATCTGCCAAGAAAAAATGGGATGCCGTTTATATCAATAAACTGATAGCGACGGGAGAAATTGATAAAGTAATAGATTTCTACAAAACCAGATATTTCGGCGATAACCGCGACCCGCAAGATGCATTTCGCATTGCCGACTTGTATGTAAAAAAGAAAGATTATAAATCGGCATTGGAATGGTATGAAAAAGAAAAACAACTCCTGAAATCAAACAAAACCAATTTTCTCAATTATGCCAACACCTACAGGCTGAACGGAAATTATAAAGAAGCTCTGGATGCCTATACCATGTACGCCGCAGAAACGGGTGATGCGTCCAAAGTAATGGATTATGCTTATTTATGTGATAAGCTGATAAGGGCATCTGCCATGCAAAACTTATACAGAGTAGAAAACTATCCTTACAATACATCTGCTGACGAAACCAATGTAACTACCTTGCGCAATAATCTTATATACACGCAGGAATCAGGTGACGGAAAAGATAAATCTTATCAGCTTAAACAAGCCATCCGGGAATACGATTATTTTCTGGAGCCGGTAGCTGTTATTACCAAAGAAATACCTTATAAAAATATTGACAAAGTCAGTTATTCTAAAGATGGTAATCTGGTTGCTTTTTCCGTGTCTGACCGAAATGAAAAGAATAAGTTAAATCCGGTTGTGCAGCAAATTTATCTGGCTGAAAATCTGGGTGGTAATTTCCTGAATATAAAACCATTTCCTTTTAATATTCCGGGATATAATCTCTCAGACCCTGCATTCAACAGCGATGGTACCATACTCTATTTTTCTTCAAACCAGACAGGTGGCTATGGCGGATATGATATCTGGAAATCTGTATTGCAAAATGGCAACTGGTCAAAGCCTGTGAATTTAGGCAAATTGATTAACTCTAAATTCAATGAAAATGCACCCTACCTCATTCAGGATAAACAGGAAAATAAGCTATACTTTTCATCCGACCGTGAAAATGGTTTTGGCGGTTGGGATATTTATACAGCTAAAATGATAGATGATGTTTGGCAGGATGTACAATTATTGCCTTATCCGATAAATACCAATAAAGATGAAAACAGCATGGTATATGCCACAGATACCAAGACGGGATATGTATCTTCTACACGTGATGGCGGCAAGGGCGGCTATGATATTTATCGCATATTGCCTTTTCATCTGAAAATGAATGTACACCTTGCAGACGAAAACGGAAATAAATTGGATTATGCACTGGTGCAATTATTAGACGGGAATACCAAATTAGATGAAGGTGTGAGCAACGAAGACGGAACAGCTGATTTTGAAGTGGCAAAAGATTTTTTATATGCCATTAAAGCAACTAAAGACGGGTATGCTCCGGCTACTGCAAAAACGGATACAAAAGGTTTTGTAAACGGCGATTCAGTTGAGCTTAATCTTGTATTGAAAAAACTAGCGGCAAATGCCAACAGTACCTCCACTTTTTCTTCATCGGAGTATGTTACTTTTATAGGAAGAATTATTGACGGTGCTACCAATAAACCCGCTACACAAGCAAAAATGCGCATGATTAACTTAAACTCAAGCCGGATTCGGGAAGTTGATATTGATGAAAATGGTGTTTATCAGCTAAAATTATTTTTAAACAACAATTATAAAATTATCATTGAAAATAGCAGTTATAAAATCAATGATGAACTGACGACCTATGGGCTGGAAGAGGGACAGATTAAAACAAAAGACTATTTGTTAAATGGGAATAAATTCAAGCTGACCAATAATCGAGTGTTTAACGCAACAACAATTCCGGCTGAGTTAAGCGCATTAATTAGTAAAGAAAATAAACCGTCAATTCAAAAGGTAACTCCCGCTGCAACCGTTACCGGAACGACAAGTAGTAGTCCGGTAACTCCTGTCCTGTCTGCAACTTCGCAAAATGGTAATTTTTACAAAATCAATCTGGGAAGCTACGCGCAAGATAATGTAGTATTTGACGATTTGGCAGCGTTGGGTTCGATTGAGAAAACAAATTCATATAATCAGTATGTTTACCGACTCGGTGATTTCAGTACACTGGATGATGCAAAACTGGCTTTGGAGTTTGCTCAGAACAAAGGTTATTTTGTGGCATTCATTTTGCAGTATGATAATGGAAAAATCACTAATATTATTAAATAATTTAATCTCATGAAAAAGTTTTTATTGTCTTGTCTGATTCTGGCAGGAACTTTTGCCCTGAAGGCGCAGTCTAATATTGCCGTAAACGAAATTCGCCAGTATATGAGCAAAGGCGAACAAAATGGTTTTGAAGTTATATTAAACGGCTCAAAACCCGATGATGTAAAAGATGCCTTATCGAAATGGACAAAGAAGAATAAAGGGAAGTATGTAACGGAAAAGAAAAATCCAGAAATCTTTCTGGATAACGTGACCTTACCTTTGGTAAGCGCCAATACCGTAGATATTTATGTAACCATCACGCCATTGGACAAAGGTTCTAAAATGGATATGTTCGTCGATTTGGGCGGCGCATTTATCTCATCTTCTGCTTATGGTCAGCAATATACGGCTATGGAAGCTGCCATTAAAAAATTTGCCAATGACTTAGCCATTGAAGCGACAAAAGACCAGTTGAAGTCAGAAGAGAAAGTATTGAAAGATCTAAATGGCGACTTGAAAGACCTGACCAAAAAGAAAGATGATTATGTAAAAGATATCGAAAAAGCGAAGAAAGAAATTCAAGACCGTGAAGCAGATATCCAAAAAAATGATGCCGACCAGGCTGCTAAACAACAACAAATTTCCATTCAGCAACAAATTATCGAAACAATAAAAACAAAACTGAATTCTATGAAGTTTTAATATGTTTGGTTGAATACCAAATGAATAATATTTTCACACTATAACAGAGGGCAGATTTATTTTCTGCCCTATTTTTTTGTATTATTTGAAATACCCGCTTGCCTTCACCATCCACATCATTTCACTGATCATCATGGCTGTTGCACCCCATAATGTTTTACCGTTGATGTCATAATAAGGTGCATTAAGTTTAATGCCTATGGTACTTTTTATTTGTTTTTCTTTAATACTGGCAGATAAAAAATAAGCTACCGGAATTTCTAAAATTTGTTTTACCTCTCGTTCATCAATGTTAAAGTCAGGCTTCTTCGCTAAAATACCGACATACGGATAAACTAAAAAATTGCTGGCTAAAACATAAAGCTCTGTTAAGCTGCCAAGCACTTCAATCTGTTCAGACAATATGCCGATTTCCTCATAGGTTTCTCTCAAGGCTGTTGCCAAATAGGAGGTATCTCCTCTTTCAATCTTACCACCCGGAAAAGCAAGCTGCCCGCTATGCGCACCCTTGTATTCATTGCGTTCAATCAGCAAGAGATAGGGTTCGTCATCAACAGGAAACAGTAATGCCATCACGGCACTTTTTTTTGCATTATACGGTACAGGGGCATCCAGTGCTTTTGAAATTTTGAGATAAGGTTTTAGAAGTTGTTGTGCCGGCTTGCCCGGGAGCTGTTGTGAAAATTGCATTTTTAATGCCGATACAAACAGATTAAACATCTTGCGAATGTAAGTGGAATAAAATTAATTCAACAATATTTTGAGTTTGTCAAATAAAAATCATACTTTTGGTTTAAATCAAATTCATAATAATTTACGATATGAGAAAAGTCTATATTTT
>CAZPBT010000021.1:0-21337 GCA_964584555.1 uncultured Chitinophagales bacterium | reverse complement strand
TAAAATAGTTGATTTCTCACATTTTCCTCCAACTTAACAAGGAGGAGGAATTAAAAGGAGGAGGTTTATGATAAAAAATCAACTATTTTTTTAATTGAAAAGCTTGTTCCGAACCCAGGTTAATATATTTTTCTATCGTACTTGCATAGTACTGATGTTCTAACTGCAATACTTTCTGAGCAATTTGCTGAGGTGTATCGTCTTCTGTTATCGTAGTTGTTTTTTGATTTAAAATTTTTCCGTCATCGTAATGTTCATTACAGAGATGAATAGTGATGCCGCTTTCTGTTTCTTTATTTTCCCATACCGCTTGGTGTACATGCATACCATGCATACCCTTTCCACCATATTTGGGCAATAAGGCTGGATGTATATTGATGATTTTATCAGGAAAATGCTTTAACAAATAATCGGGGATGAGCCAAAGAAAACCGGCTAAAATGAGATAATCAATTTTGTTTTCCTCAAGTACATCAAGCAAAATTTTACCTTCTTTATATTCTTCTTTATTGAAAATAAAATAAGGGAGATGAAAATCTGCTGCGATCTGATGTGTGCCGGAGTTTTCTTTATTACTCATTAATAGTGCAACTTGAATGTTAGTATGGTCTTTGAAATATGAACAAATTGCACGGGCATTGCTACCACTGCCGGAGAGAAAAATTGCTATGCGCATTATACTTTTATCCATTAAAAAACCGAAAAATAGTGTATTTTTGTGGTTCTAGTTAGTTAATAAATGAAGAAAGCAATTATAACCGGAATTACCGGTCAAGACGGGGCTTATTTAGCCGAACTTTTATTGAATAAAGGATATGAAGTACACGGTATCAAACGCCGAACATCTTTATTTAATACAGACAGAATTGATCATTTATACGAAGATCCGCATATCGAAAATGCACATTTCAAACTGCATTTCGGCGATTTGTCTGACTCAACCAATTTGATTCGCATTATTCAGGATGTACAACCGGATGAAATCTATAATTTAGGTGCCATGTCGCATGTAAAGGTATCGTTCGATACGCCAGAATATACGGCTAATGTAGATGCTGTAGGCTCACTGCGTTTGCTCGAAGCCATCCGTTTACTGGGCTTGGTAAATAAAACCAAATTATATCAGGCATCTACATCAGAATTATATGGCAAAGTGCAAGAAATACCTCAGTCTGAGAAAACTCCGTTCTATCCGCGTTCACCTTATGCTGTTGCTAAAATGTATGCGTACTGGATAACGGTGAATTATCGTGAAGCTTATGGTATTTATGCCTGCAACGGCATCTTGTTTAATCATGAATCACCATTGAGAGGAGAAACTTTTGTTACCCGAAAAATTACCCGTGCTGTTTCTAAGATAGCTTTGGGGTTGCAGGATAAATTATACTTAGGCAACTTGAATGCTAAACGCGACTGGGGACATGCTAAAGACTATGTAGAAGCTATGTATTTGATTTTGCAGCAACCGGAACCTGACGATTATGTTATTGCAACCGGAAAAACTACGGAAGTGCGTGAGTTTGTAAAAATGGCATTTAAAGAATTAGGCATTGACGTAGAATTCAAAGGAAGCGGTATTGACGAAAAAGGGTATGTTGCAGCTTGTTCCAATCCTGATTACCAAGTGGAAGTTGGCAAAGAGGTAGTTGCCATCGATCCGGCTTATTTCCGCCCTACTGAAGTAGATTTGTTAATAGGCGACCCTACCAAATCAAAAACAAAATTGGGTTGGGTACCTAAGCATGATTTAGCTTCTTTGGTGAAAGACATGATGAAAGCGGATATCAAATTATTTGAACGAGATAAATATCTCATTGAAGGCGGACATAAAATATTTAATTACCACGAGTAATTTTTAGTCATAACCAATGACGATAGTCTTTTTGGTTTTTAGAGAGATAGTATAAATGAATTTCATGGATGTCAATTCAAAAATATATGTAGCAGGACACAGAGGCATGGTGGGTTCTGCCATTGTTAGAAAATTAAAGACCGAAGGATTTAAGCATATTCTCACTGCTACATCTAAAGAATTAGACTTGACCAATCAAGCCGATGTAAACTCGTGGTTTGAAAAGCATAAACCTGATTATGTATTTGTAGCAGCTGCCAAAGTAGGTGGTATTTATGCCAATAATACCTATCGTGCCGATTTTTTGTATCAAAACTTAATGATAGAGTGTAACGTAATACATGCAGCCTATCTGAATAAAATAAAAAAATTATTGTTTTTAGGCAGTACTTGTATCTATCCCAAAATGGCACCTCAACCTTTAAAAGAAGATT
This sequence comes from uncultured Chitinophagales bacterium, assembly GCA_964584555.1. Classification (GTDB taxonomy): domain Bacteria; phylum Bacteroidota; class Bacteroidia; order Chitinophagales; family JADIYW01; genus JADJSS01. The sequence goes on along the minus strand of CAZPBT010000021.1, from coordinate 19,051 downwards.
ATTTATTAAGCGGATATTTAGAAGAAACGAACGAGCCTTATGCTATAGCTAAAATAGCAGGAATTAAACTTTGTGAATCTTATAAAAGACAATACGGATGCAATTTTATTTCGGCTATGCCCACTAATTTGTATGGGCCGAATGATAATTACGACTTGAATAAATCGCATGTACTGCCTGCACTGATTCGAAAATTTCACGAAGCTAAAATCAATAATCTTCCTGAAGTGGTAATGTGGGGTACGGGCTCGCCATATCGTGAGTTTTTACATGCCGATGATTTGGCAGATGCTTTGTTTTTCTTAATGCAAAATTATGAAGGAGAGCAATTTGTAAACTGTGGAAGTGGGGAAGAAATTACAATTAAAGACTTGGCTTTATTGGTAAAAGAAATTGTTGGGTATGATGGAAATATTGTTCATGATACTACAAAACCTGATGGCACTCCACGCAAACTGACCGATGTAAGCAAATTACAGGCTATGGGCTGGAAACACAAAATCAACCTGCAGGATGGCGTGCGAAAAGTATACGAAGATTTTGCACAAAATTATGAGCAGATAGTCAGTAAAGATGCAAAATAAAATACAAGCAGGTATTATTGGAGCATCCGGCTATACCGGAGGCGAGTTGATACGTTTGTTACTGCATCATCCAAATGCAGCGATTAATTTTGCCTACAGTCGCACACACCAAGGGAAAGCCGTTACCACCATACATACTGATTTATTTGGTGATACAACTTTGCAATTTACCGATACCATTAATCCGGACGTAGATGTCGTTTTTACTTGCCTCCCGCATGGCGAAACTGGCGAGTTTTTAAAAACTCATCCTTTTTCTGATAATGTAAAACTCATTGATTTAAGTAATGAATTCCGTTTGCGCACTACAGCTGTAAATTATGTTTATGGCTTACCGGAGATCAATAAAAACAAGATAAAATCAGCTCAAAAGATTGCCAATCCCGGCTGTTTCGCAACAGCCATACAACTTGCTGTTTTGCCGCTTGCCCAACATAATTTATTACAATCGGATGTGCATATATCCGGTACGACAGGAAGTACGGGTGCCGGAAATAAACTGACAGCTTCTTCCCATTTTACATGGCGAAACAATAATTTCTCAACCTATAAGGCATTTACCCATCAGCATCTGGATGAAATCGGAGAGAGTGTTTTGCAGTTGCAGCCCAGCTTTAGTTCGGCTATAAATTTTATTCCACATCGAGGTAATTTTACACGAGGGATATTAATATCTGCTTATCTTGAAATTGAAAACGATATAGAAGAGCTGAAAAATCTCTACCGGAATTTTTACCAGTCATCTCCATTCGTATTTATTTCAGATGTAAATATCGATATCAAGCAAGTAGTAAATACCAACAAATGCTTGTTGTATTTGGAAAAGCATGGAAACCAATTGCTGGTAACCGCTGTATTGGATAATCTTTTAAAGGGCGCATCCGGACAAGCTGTTCAAAATATGAATCTCTTATTTGGTTTCGATGAAATGGCTGGCCTTCGGCTCAAACCTTCTGCGTATTAATTTTAAATGTCATTTGTATGAGCATAGGTGTGCTACGAACATCGTGACACACCATCACTTTCAAAAATAATAAAACTGTCTTAATGCATTAATAACTCCCTGAATCATTGGCAATTACCAAATTAGCGTACTTTCATCCTTTGTATAATGGAGACAATACACACGGATGTTGTAATTATCGGCGCTGGATTTACCGGTTTGGCCTGTGCATATTATTTACAACAAAAAGGATATTCAGTTAAGGTTGTGGAGGTGTCTTCCAGTAGCGGAGGCAGAGCCAGAACAGATAATGTAAATGGCTTTTTGTTAGACAGAGGAACTCATTTTTATCACCATTCTACTACGGAACTAAAGAAAATAATCAGCATTGATAAATTGGGATTAAAAAATCTCTATCCCGGATATTTACTGCGCTATGAGAATGGATTTCATTTGTTTACCAATCCGCTTTATAAAACTTTTGACACCATTTCTACCGTGTTTGCTCCCAATGCAACAGTAGCAGACAAGATGCGGCTTTTTGGTTTGTACGTCAAACTTAAAACCTTACCCTATTCAACTTTGGTAAAAGAAAATGAATCGTCGACGTATGAGTATCTTTCAAAAAATGGATTTTCGTCCAAATTAATAGATACACTTTTTCGTCCTTTAGTGGCAGCCAATATATTTGATTATAATTTGCAGTCATCCTCACGGTTTTCAAAGGTATATCTCAAATCTTTATTTCAGGAGCACGTGGCATTACCAAAAGAAGGAATCGGTTCAGTTGCAAAACATATTTTGGATAAGCTCAAACCGGACACGGTCATGTTTAACACCAAAGCTAAAAGGATACACCAAGACGGTATTACATGCAGTAATGGAAAAATATCACGCATAATTTCAAAATTTACAGTAATTGCTACGAACCCGATAGATACCAATTTACTCATGCATAGTGATGTCTTGCCTACGGAGTGTTCGCATGTATCTACTTTGTATTTTTATTCGGAGAATCCACCGTTATCTAAGCCCGTAGTGGTGCTGAATGGTAACAGCAATGGTATGGTTAATCATATTTTTGTGCCGACAAACGTGCACCCGAAAATGGCACCGGAAGGAAAGCATCTTATTGCAGTAAGCGTTGTGAAAACAAATGACTTGGATGATGAAGAATTGCTGGAAGCTGTATTGAAAGAATTGACAGAATGGTTTGGTCTGAAGGTGATGGACTGGACACATCTCAAAACCTATCATATAAAATATGCCATGCCCTTTAAGCCCATTTTAGATGAGGTTACTTACTACAAGAAAATAAACGACACGGTTTATGCTTGCGGAGACAGCCTAAGTGTGGGTAGTATGGAAGCCGCCTTGCGCAGTGGCAGAGAAACGGCACAAGTTTTAATAAAAGAATTGAAATTAATTCCTGCCTAAATCACGGAAATAATCGTTTGCTAAAATCGCCGGACTTAGGTATCGGCAATAATACCGAAGCAGATAAAATTGCAAGCAGTATAAGCGGCAGTACGGCTATATTATATTTTTGTGGATTCAGCCACCAAAGCAAGATTAAGAATATCAGCAGTACACGATATATTTTTGTGAAAATGAGAATTGCATTTGGTACTGATTTTTTCAGATGAAAAACAATAAATGGCAAAAGTAATGGCATCGCCCATAAAATATTCAGATTGTATTTAGTCGTTTTATGATCGGTGAAAAACCACATAAAGATAAACAGCCAGCCAAAAAGACCCAGTATGCATAAATAGATTACCGGTATAATTTTATAGCGATATAAAAGTTGATAATAGATTTGTAAAAGAAACAAGACCAAAAACAAAAACCAGAATACAAGTGTAGGCGTTAACCGGCTCTTGTTCATGTGTTCGGGTACAGTGTCTAAAATAAGCCGATTGGACAGGGTTAGTTTTTTGCCGTCTGCTGTTGCGCCATCAAAAGATTGCATTAATTCATCAGGCAAGAAGGTACGGCCGAAGCCGGCTTTCTTATCTGTACGAGCCCCAATCAGTAAATCCATGCCAAAATCCAGCCAAGGATCATTCGCATATTTTCTGATTAGTTTTCGATAGGAAACATCATCATCGGCATCCTTCTGAAACTGAACGGTATTGAACAGTGATAAAATCTTATCTCTCGGACGAGTGGAGCAGTTATCAAATAAGAAATCATACTTGTAGTATTTGTTTTCTTCTCGAGCATTAAATGTAAGTGCTTCAAAGAGCTTTTGTTTTTGAACAGTATCCAGATTGAGTATTTGCTCGCTTACGCTTCTGTTTTCTTCAATATATTCTGCAATAAAATCGGGATACATGTCAATTGTTAAATAGTATAAAAGTCTGCCTTTAACAAAATTCCAGACAAACTCAGATTCAGAATTGCCAAAACTGAATGTGCCGTAGTTGTACACTATATCCCAACCGTTGATACTGTCATTAATGCGTATAGCCGTATGCCCGAATTTCTGCCATACTTCCGCATCACTTCGTCCTACTGTCAGCAAACTTATTTTGGCATAAGGCGAAAGTTTCGACACTTTAAACGAATCATTTATACCAAATACTTGTACTACTGAGCAAGAAAAATAAATGAGGAATAAGAGGCTATACGTCGATATTTTCATACAGCGAAGATAAACAATTCAAAAAAAATGCTACCTTAATCCACATTATGATACGGTACTTTTTTTGGATAAGCTGTGTTTTTATATTTTTAGGGTGTAAAACATCGCATAAAACAGAATCAAATAATAAAGCAGTAACATCAAATAAATCGACTATGGAAGATGCAGAAATAAAAAAGACAGATGAACAGTGGAAACAAGTTTTATCCACTGAGGAATACAGAGTGCTGCGGGAAGCCGGAACAGAGTACCCCTATACGGGAAAATATACCGATTTTGACGAAAAGGGAAATTATTATTGTAAAGCTTGCGGTAACTTGTTGTTTAGTTCAGATACCAAATACCACAGCGGTTGTGGCTGGCCAGCCTTTTATGATATTGCTACAGGTGATGCTGTTATCACAAAACAAGATACTTCACATGGGATGAACCGAATTGAAGTACTTTGTAAAAAATGCCATTCTCATTTGGGGCATGTATTCCCAGACGGTCCGCAAGATAAAACCGGATTGAGATACTGTATTAACTCGGTAAGTATTGACTTTAAAAAATGACAAGCGAATGATCAGCTTCCTTTGATATAATCTTCCAAATGGCTGATAGTCGTTTTTTGTTGCCGGATAGTTTCCGCAACTACATCGCTGATAGAAATCAACCCGACTAATTTTTCATTTTCAAAAACAGGCAGATAGCGAATATTCTTATCGCTCATCAGTTCCATACAACGTTCAATGGTATCATCAGGGGATATTTTTGGAAACTCGGACATGATTTCTGCAACAGTAGTTTGATCGGAATGCTTGCCTGCCAATACGACTTTTCTGGAGTAATCTCTTTCGGTTACAATGCCCAAGTATGTATCGCCATTCATGACAATAACAGAGCCTATGTTTTTTTTCAGCATCAGTTTTAGTGCATCAAGTACCGTTGCAGTGTCTTGCAGACCGATGAAAGCCACTTTTTTACGGGATAAAATAGAGGATACTTTGTTCATAGTTGGTTAATTTTTATGGAATATACAAAATTTTCACGATTTTGACCTCGTAGGTTAGAAATTAAATTGCAATAAAATAAGGGTTTAAGGGTGGATAGTTGGCTTTAACACCTCGTAGGTTGGTAGTTGTATCCGGAAAATGAGGCAAACGATTGGGCAAAAAAAACGATGTTGCTGAACTCAAGCACACTTCGCTAATTGCTATGCTGCATACTTGTTCCAATGCTGCGGAACAGTTTTTATTTTTTTATTTTACCATACTTGGACGAGGTGGGTATTCTTATAACCCTTTACGGTTCGTAGTTTGTTGGTTACAAACCAACAAAGGCGAGCGAAGCGAGCTAGAAATCAAGGGCGGGGGATATCTTTATTGTTTATTTTTATTATTAAATTTACCTATATTATTAATATATGCACAACCAAAAAACCTAAGTTCATCTTCAGTCAATTCAAAATAACATGTACTATCATCTGGTGGATAGTAGCATTTTTTATGACTTGATATTAAGTAAACATAATCTGAATATATCCAAATCCCTGTATTTTTACCATATACTTTCCCCCCATTCAATATCATTATGCTATCAAATCTTTTAATTAATTTATTATTTATATCAAGCATATAAATTTTATTAGTAATATCTACTTTAACAATATTAATTAACTGTTCTGTATCATGATATAATATAGCACTATCTATAGATGATGTACTAATCCCTCTCAATACTCTTTCGTATTCACTTACTTTCTTCTTATTGCAACCAATAAGAGTAGTAACACATGTAATTATAGCTAAATATTTATACATAATACGTCATTTGAATTGATAACCTTTATAATCATTTTTAATTATACTTTTACTACTCTTAGAAATTGTTGAAAGAGAAATTCCAATACCATGATTAGCTGTTACTGTAACACTAGGAGAAGGAGTTGTTTTTATAACAGTACTATATCCCCATTTAAACGAGCCAAGAATATAATCTTCACCAGTGCCATTAAAATTCTTTGCAACAATACTTGTTTCAAAGCTTGAATTAGCATGAAAACATACAGCACTTGGGCTATCTTGAAAATTAATAGAATTTGCTTGACCTTTAGTTGGGAGTGTAATATAGTAAGGTTTTGTCAGGTATTCTGGGTCCAGGTCTTGTATGGAAGTTGGATCTTTAGCAGCAGGCGAATTTCGACCACCGTCAACAAAAGAACCAACATCATTCCCATCCATTCTCTTAGATCCATCGAATGTTTGAATTACTCCAGCCTTTATACCTTCACCTGTATTATAATCTAATGTTTGAATATCAGCAGAAACAAAATTATTATTGGCAGATGGTTGTACCGTTTGTCCATTTATAGGTAATGTGAAAAAAGATTTATCCCTATTTCGAAATGGTGCAGTAAAAAATCCACCCGAAATATTTATATCTGGCGAATGGTAATAATATCCAGATTTATAGTTTTTATAACCTAAGAAGTTACCATTTTTTAGTTTGTAAGTTGCTACAAATCGACTGTTCCCCAATGTAAATGCTCTTAATGCTCCAGGAATAGCTGTTCTCGTAGTACCAGGTATTTTCTCTCCACCTCTATAAGTTTCTATTCTAGCAGATGGTGGCAGGGCAATTTTATAACCCGTTGCATTTGAGTAATTTGTCCATCCTGCTGGTGGTTTATCACCTTCAGGATCATTATATAAAATTGGATTACAGTTGAATACAGCATAACTACTATTCCAAGGGTATAAAACAGGGTCTATATTCCATCTATGTGCCGTTCTCGAATCATATTCCCAAAACATGGCGGTGTTTACATTTCCGGCTTGGTTTACTTCGTAATCCCGTTCTTGTCCGTTAAATCCATAGCAGTATGCCTTCTATTTTCAAAGAACGATTTGTTTCTACTAATATACTATAATTGTTTGATTTCTGCAACTAACTCTGTCAAGGCTTTTTTGGCATCGCCGAAAAACATGGATGTTTTCGGATTATAGAATAATAAATTGTCTATTCCGGCATATCCCGCATTCATACTGCGCTTATTCACGATAATATTTTTGGCTTTATCTACTTCTAAAATTGGCATGCCGTAAATCGGAGAACTTGGGTCAGTTTTTGCCGCAGGGTTTACTACGTCATTCGCACCTACAACTAACACTACATCTGTTTTGTCCAACTCGGGATTGATGTCTTCCATCTCCACCAATTTGTCATATTCTACATTTGATTCGGCCAAGAGTACATTCATGTGTCCAGGCATACGGCCAGCAACGGGATGAATCGCATATTTTACTTCCACACCACGCTCTTCCAGCAATTTTTCCAGTTCATGAATAACATGCTGCGCTTGCGCAACCGCCAATCCATAGCCGGGTACGATAACCACTTTCTTTGAATAATTGAGTAGTACCGCCAAATCTGAAACGGACATATCTTTGATCGTACCTTGCGCATTGTCTCCGCCGGAAGCAGCTCCACTGCCACCGCCAAATGCACCAAAAATCACATTGCTCAACGGCCGGTTCATAGCCTTACACATGGCTAATGTCAGTAATGTACCTGCCGAACCAACTAAAATACCACCAGTCAGCATGGGTTTGTTGTCGTATAAAAATCCGCCGAAGGCTGCGGCTAATCCTGTAAAAGAGTTCAGCAATGAAATCACTACCGGCATATCTGCTCCGCCAATAGGAATAGTAAATAAAATACCGTAAACAGCCGCTACAGCGAATAATACCCAAACTATCCAAGTTGGTAAAGCCGCACCATCAATGGTAATAAAAACACCAAAGACAAGTACTCCTAAAAGCACCAGATTATTCAAGATATTGTATTGAGGAAAACGTATCGGTTTATTCATTTTTCCGGCTAATTTCAAATAGGCAATAATAGAACCCGAAAATGAAATTGTTCCAATGACTAAACCGGCAATAATGAATGCTAATTTTCCGGTTTGATTGACATTATGCTCATATTCACTTAATCCTATCAAAGCGGCGCAAGCACCACCCATTCCGTTAAACATAGACACTAATTCAGGCATTTTGGTCATTTCCACACGCTTGGCTGTTAGCCAGCCTATGGCAGTACCGATGGCTATGGCACCAAAAATTAAAACAAATTTTATTGTATTTGTCGTCGTTGAATCCGTGCGGTATAAAAATATGGTTGCCACTATGGCTACGGTCATGCCAAATGCTCCTATCATATTTCCCCGACGGGCAGTTTTGGCATTACCCATCATTTTAAGTCCTAAAATAAATGTTACTGAGGCAATTAAATACGCTATTTCTAATATTCCTTTCATTTTATTAATTTACCAATTTGAAAATGTAACAATGTATCAATTAAAAAATCATTGTTATATTGTTACATTGATTAATTATTTTATTTATTTTTTCTTAAACATTTCCAACATGCGGTCGGTAACTACGAACCCGCCTACTACGTTGAGTGTGCCGAGCAATACCGCTAAAAATCCCAGGGCTAGTCCAAAAACATTATCGGCATCCATATCTAACATAACGATGATAGCTCCAACGATGACAACGCCGTGTATGGCATTGGCACCCGACATGAGGGGAGTGTGTAATACAGTTGGCACACCGCCAATTACTTCAACACCGACAAAAATTGCCAGAATGATGAAATATACCATATCTAAGTTTGCTAAAAAAAAGTTTAAAAATTCCATTTTATGTAAAGTTTAGTAGTTTGGTAATTTAGTAGTTAAATAATTATGCGTTCATCTAAAGTTGATTTTATATTTTGATTTTTATTATCATTCATTGTCTTTCTTGATTTAGAAAAAATCTTCATTAATTGTTCTCCTTCTTTGTACACGTCTTTCAAATTTATCAATTCAGATGGATTAAATTCTTCAATCATTTCAAGCCAAAATAAACTTTCATCCATTTCTTCTATAACAATAGAAAGTTTTGAGTAAAATTCAGCTTTTGACCTGCCTTTACATGCAGCTCTGTAATTAGATGCAACAGAAGTAGATGATCGGATGAGCTGTTTTACAAATACTTGGTTTTCTAACGAGTTGTTTATTTTTTTTGTTAATGAAATAGTTTTAATAGCGAACTGTTTTGTTCTTATTTTTAAATCCTCGCCAAAATAAAAATTATTCATTAATTATTAAATTGTATTTTTAATCAATAATTGTTAAACTATTAAACTGTCAAACCATTAAATTTTCACAACTCCTTCATGCACAATCAAGCTTCCTTTTGTTATTTCTTCTTCCATTTCCCATTTAAAGCCGTCTTTGTCTGCTAAATGGTAAAGCAATGTTTGTATATTTTTGGCATATAAATCACTGGCATTCATCGGCAATAAAGATGGAATATTACTTTCACCAATGATGGTAACACCATTAAGTTGAATGGTTTCATTCAGTTTACTGCCTACCACATTGCCGCCTTGTTCAACCGCCATATCTAAAATTACAGAACCGAATTTCATGGATTTTATCATGTCTTCCGTAACCAATACCGGAGCTTTCTTACCCGGAATCAATGCTGTTGTAATCACAATATCTGCATCAGCCACATGTTTGGCTACCAATTCCTGTTGTTTTTTCAAGAATTCTTCAGATACACCTTTTACATAACCGCCTTCCATTTTGATAGAATCATCACCTTTAACTTCGATAAATCGTCCACCCAAAGATTCTACTTGTTCTTTCGTTTCCGGGCGTATATCCGATACTTCTACGATAGCCCCCAGGCGTTTTGCCGTAGCAATAGCTTGCAATCCGGCAACACCTGCTCCGAAAATCACTACTTTAGACGGCTTAATGGTGCCGGCAGCGGTGGTCATCATCGGCAATATTTTACCGATTTGATTGGCACATAAAAGAACTGCTTTATAACCTGCGAGATTGGCTTGTGAAGATAAGGCATCCATTTTTTGCGCTCTCGAAATACGGGGAACGGCATCCATTGAAAATGCTGAAATTCCGGCAGCGGCACAAGCCTCTACCATTTCAGTATTGGTTTTTGCCCACATAAATGAAATCAAAACTGCTCCTTTTTTCATCAAAGCAATTTCATCGGGAAGTGGTGCATTTACTTTCAATACAATATCTGCTTGAGAATAAATGTCTTTTTTGCCAGGAACAATTGTTGCACCAAAATTTTTATAGTCTTCATCACTAAAAAAAGAATTTAAGCCTGCACCTGTTTCAACGGCAACCTGAAATCCTTTAGCAATTAAGTCTTTGGCAATTAATGGGGTGATGGCAACTCTGTTTTCTTTAAACTTGGTTTCTTTGGGAATACCGATCAGCATACAAAATCTAATTTTTTGTGAATTTACGGATGTTAACTTTCAAATAAAAATTATAAACGTAATCTTTTCATTACGATATCACCTCGTAGGTGTCAGCATGGAAATTGACGTATTCATCTCTGCCCCCAAACCAGTCCAGTACTTCTTTTACTTTCAACCTCGTAGGTTGATCAATAAGATGTAACCAATATGAACTATATGCATAATCTCTAAAATCGTCCACCAATTCGTGTTTCTCCGGATTCTTATGAATATAGTCTATCAGCTTCGAAAAGTAGGCATCCGCGAGTATCGGTTTTCGCTTAAATCTTTCGGTAAATACCTTTCCCGACCGATCATATTTTATGTTGAAATAACGGGAATAAGCATTAAATAAGTTTGAAATGCTATTTGATACACGATATGTAATTCTTTCATTATCAATATCTTTAAAGTCTTTCAATCACCTCAATTCTTTCTCGCTTTTGATTTTAACTAAAAAATGAAAATGATTGGGAAGCAGACAATAAGCATAAATATCCATTATCGGTTCGGCATATTTTTCCCACAGAAAAAAGAATTTTGCATAATCATTTTCATCTAAAAATATAGACTGTTTGTTAGTACCTCTATTGAAAATATGGTACATCGTTTCCGGAAATAAAAATGTTGTTTTTTGCATGACCTACGAGGTTTGTTTATATTTAGAGTCGAAAATGAACGAAATTCCATAAATTTAACCTACGAGGTCATAAATTATGTTGAAGTATATATTTCCAATTGGCACGCTCATATTAATGTGGCTGATTTACCTGACTCAGCTAATCTCCGGAGTTGATTTCGGGTTCTTGGGCATACACCCCCGTGATACGCAAGCACTTTTGGGCATTCTTACGGCTCCTCTGGTACATGGCAACTGGGAACATCTGCTTTCCAATACGTTGCCCTTATTGATTCTAAGTATGATTTTGTTTCTTTCTTATCAGCGTATAGCCCTCTTTGTATGGTGTGGTATTTACTTCTTTACCGGATTACTGGTTTGGCTCTTCGCCCGTGATTCATTTCATATCGGTGCCAGTGGTATTATATATGGATTGGCTTCGTTTTTGTTTTTCAACGGATTTTTCAGAATGGATATAAAAGCCATAGCCATAGCCAGTGGTGTCGCCATCTTTTACGGTGGAATGGTGTGGGGAGTATTGCCCATTTACCCGGGTGTATCGTGGGAGTCGCATTTATTTGGAGGAATTACCGGAGCTGTTATGGCTTACATTTTCAGAAATTACAATAAGGACATTAAGCTGCAACAAATGGAAGATGAGCATCAGGCTTATATAGACCAACGTAAAACATTTGATTCCTTTTTAGACGACATAAACAAAAGATAAGTAATCGTTATTCGCTTGTAAGTATTCGTTTTCTGTATTAACTTGGAGATAATGAATTTCTTCAAGTCTAAAGCACTGAAACAAATCGAATCTTTGCATCCGGTAAAAGATGCATGGAAAATTGTGCAACTGACTTTGTTTTATGAATTCCCCTAGGATTACAACCGTGCTCTAGAATTGGCTTTGTATAAAACATTTGCAGTTCCTTCCATTTCTAAAATTCTGATGCAGTCCGGTCAATTTACCAACTTTGCACAAAAACGATACGATGACACCGATTTATTGTTGAGTGAAATTATTGAAAACGGCATGTCGCCAAAAGGTTTGGAAGCCATCGCACACATGAACTGGATTCATTCCAATTACAAAATTTCAAACGAAGATTATTTATATGTATTGAGTACGTTTATTTTTGATTCAGCCCGATGGATAAATACTTTTGGATATCGTCAACTTACAAAAAATGAAGAAATTGCAGGCTTTTACGTATGGCTGGAAATAGGAGAACAAATGCACATTAAGCATATTCCACCTACTATTCAAGCCTTTAAAAAATATCATGATGAGTATGAACGCGACCATTTTTTATTTGACGAAAAAAATAAAAAATTAGCCATCGCCACTGAAAACTTGATGTTGAGCTGGTACTTGCCCAAATATCTGTATGACTTTTTCAGACCTGTATTACATGCCGTGATGGAACCTCATTTGCTGAAAGCATTTGATTTCAAAGAACCGCATCATTTAATGCAATATGCCATTACTCAAGTTTTAAAGACAAGAAGCAGTATCGCAGCATTATTCCCAAGAAATGAGCCATTGTTGCGCACTAAAGAGCCTCATCGTTATTATAAAAACGGCTATCAGTTGTATGATATAGGTCCTGATAAATTGAAAAAAACATGTCCGTATCATGCAGTAAAAGAACAAGTAAGCAAACTGGCCGTTAATCTATAAGCTGATTGTCATCATAAACGACACGGTTGTTTTCATGAGGGGTAAATAATACCATCGCTGCAATAGGTCGTGTGGGTCGTCGCATAATCATCAAAAATAGTAAACCACCGGCTACGACCAAATTAAATGAATTTTTGTTTACATAATAGAGTATTATATTCAACAGCATTCCGCTTTCTAACATAGCCAATTGCAACAAAACAGCAGTACGGAAATATTTAAATTTTTCTTGCAGTGAAGAAACAGCCAGTGCTTTTTTCGTCGTATTAAAAAATAAAAAACGTGCCACGATGGCTAAAACGAATCCAATAACCAAACCGACTATTTCAAAAACAGGGTTGTTGGTATTCGTTGTGCCTTGAGCTGATTGATGGACGAGATAATAAAACATACCTATCATGAATAAGCAACCTGTACAAATAGCTAAAAACAGGATAGTCAGTTGTTTGAAATAAGCACCAACAGTATTGTTCATGTCAAATTTTTGATTAAAAATAACGTATTATCAAAAAGTGCGCAATTTTTTTATGTAAAAACAACTAAATGACTTAATTTTCCAACTTTATAGTATATTTTTATAGTATGAAGAAATCGCTGATTTTGCTTTTCGGACTTGTACTTGCTTTAGTTTCCTGCAAAAATGAAACGGAAAATTACAATGCATCTGTTGATGATAATTATTTTCCTGATGATTCAGGTGCATGGGTGGAGTATCGTGTTGATTCTGTTGTCTATAACGATTTCTATTATGCCTTTCCACCTTCTTCTCCGCAACCACAATATGTACATACATCTACACATTATGTAAAGCAAGTTGTGGGCGAAAAATTTACGGATAATATGGGCAGACAAGCCACTAAATTATATCGTTATACCAAAGACAGTTTGTCACAGGCTTATGATGATGTACCACGTGTATGGTATTTTGTTAAAACTAAAACGAATGTGGAAGTTGTTGAAGAAAACCTGCGTTATATAAAACTCGTATTTCCGGCAAATGTAGACTTAAGCTGGAAAGGCAATAAATATGTAACCGACACTTTTCCATTTGTTCCTCTAAAAGGATTTTTTCAAATCAATTACAATGGCTGGGATTATGCAGTTTCAGAGAAAGACAAGATTTACAATAATGGTTTTCAAACTTTCGATTCCGTGTTGACAGTTGTACAATATGACGATTCTACTAATGTATATAAAGTAAGTTCTGTTGAGAAATATGCAAGAAACATTGGCATGGTTTATAGAGAATTTTGGCGCTTGGACGCACAACAAGATACAGACGACCGTACACCATTGATTCCATTTATGCAAAGTAAATTAAATGGGTTTATCGTTAAACAATACGCAATAAATTACGGAAATTAAGCAATACTATCTCATGAGAATTCTTTTACCTTTTTTATTTCTGATTTCGTTTCTTTCTACATTCGGTAGTACCAGATATTACATACAGTTTAAGGATAAAAATTCCAATGCGGATTTGAAAAAAGAATTTTCTGCAAAAGCACTTGAAAAAAAAGCAAGATTAAATATTGCATTTGATAAACGTGATATTCCCGTAAATGAACAGTACTTACAAGCGCTGAGAACAGATGGAATTGTCGTAGAGTCTGTTTCCAAATGGTTGAACACTGCTATCATTGTTGTGCCGGATGGCAAAGATTTATTGAAGTATAAATTCATAACCTCGATATATGCCATTCGAGAGGTAAAAACCAAAATACATAAAAAAGGAATCAGCAGCGTAGAAGAGTGTCTGGAAGAAACGGTTTATGACGACAGCATTTATATCAACTCTTACCCACAGTTTCACATCATGGATGGTGAATATTTGCATAGTTTGGGCTTTAATGGTGAAAATATGACCATTGCTGTTTGTGATGCCGGTTTTCAGAATGCAAATACCATGGGTGCATTTGCTCAATTGTACAGCCAGGGTAGAATTAAAGGTACTTACGATTATGTACATAATGATTCATCTGTGACCGACCCATCAGATCATAATCACGGCACGATGTGTTTATCTACCATTGCCGGCTGGATAGCTGATAAGTACAAAGGCGGTGCAATTAATGCAGACTTCTATTTATTTCAAACGGAAAATGCTGCAACGGAGCGCATCATAGAAGAATATAATTTGGCCAGAGCATTAGAAAGATGCGATTCTTTAGGTGTGGATGTTGTTTCTATTTCCTTAGGATATACCACTTTTGATGTTTCTTCCGAAAACCATGACAGTTTAATGATGATGCAAAATTCAACTCCTGCAGCTAAAGCCGTTAATATGGCTGTTTCCAAAGGGATGGTAGTTTGTGTAGCCGCCGGCAATGAAGGCAATGGCAGCTGGCATTATATTTCCACGCCTTCTGATGCGGATAGTGCTATTGCAGTAGCTGCAGTAGATATGGGTGGCAATCCTGCAACTTTCAGCGGATGGGGCTTGGCTCAAGATACTCGTGTAAAACCCAATGTGGCTTGTGTGGGTGCCGGCACAGCGGTGATCAGCCCGTCAAATACAGTGGTATATGGAAGTGGTACTTCATTTGCATGTCCGTCTATGGCTGGTTTTGTTACCTGTTTGTGGCAGGCCTTCCCAAGCAGAACGCCGTGGCAAGTTAAAACAGCATTAGAACAAAGTGCAAGTAAATATCTGAATCCCGATAAAAAAGTAGGCTACGGTATTCCTGATTTCAAAAAAGCATATGACTTATTAAGTCAAACACCACCTGTTACAGATAACCGAGAACTGGAGGATTTATTTATGTTTTATCCCGTACCGGTTGCTAATAACTTTTCTATTGTCGCTTTATCCGATTTAAAAATAAATTCTATAATAATTACCGATTTTTCCGGCAATAGAATATACCAGCAAGACCCTAAATCACTACGTGTTGATTTATCACTATTTGATTATTTAAGCGGAATGTACTTTGTCCGCATCAATACTGATAAGGGTTATTTAATTAAAAAAATCATCAAACTTTAACTCTTTGTTTCATTTTATTTTTATTTTTGGTTGCATTGTATGAAAGCCAAAATTTTTCTTTTCTGTTTATTGATAATTATGGGCATGAGCATAAAAGCTCAGACTAACCCTGCAAACGAAAAATTTACGGTAAGCGGTTATGTAAAAGATAAGAAAAACGGGGAAGCCATCATTGGAGCTAATATTTATGTTGTTGAAAATACGGCATTAGGCACTACCACCAATATCTATGGTTTTTATTCCATTTCATTGCCCAAAGGGAAATACAAAATCGGCTACTCTTATATGGGCTACAACACCCAAGTGGATGAACTGGATTTATCGAAAGATATACGCTTAAATGTTGATTTGACAGATGATGCTCAATCTTTGCAAGAAGTGGTTATCAGTGCGGAACGCAAAGATGAAAATGTAAAAAGCACCCAAATGGGTAAAGAAGAATTATCTATTGAGCGCATAAAATCTATGCCGGCATTGTTTGGCGAAGTCGATATTATAAAGTCTATACAGTTGTTGCCCGGCGTGCAGGCAGCAGGAGAGGGGAACAGTGGCATCTATGTGCGCGGTGGAGGCCCCGATCAGAATCTGGTTTTACTGGACGATGCCGTGGTGTATAATACCGGACATTTATTCGGTTTCTTTTCTGTATTTAATGCTGATGCGATTAAAAATGTAACCTTAATAAAAGGAGCGATGTCGGCTAATTATGGAGGACGTCTTTCCTCTGTTTTGGATATCCAGATGAAGGAAGGCAATAATAAACGCTTTGAGATGGAGGGCGGAATCGGATTGATTTCATCTCGCCTGACTTTACAAGGGCCATTTAAAAAGCCGAAATCGACCAAGCAGGCGAAAGGCTCATTTTTGCTTTCGGGCAGAAGAACGTATGTGTTTGATATTGCGCAACCCTTTTTGAAACGCACCGATTTTGCCGGTACCAATTATTTTTTCTATGATGCCAATATTAAAGCCAATTACCAGTTTTCGGATAAAGACCGTTTGTATTTAAGTGCGTATTTCGGCAGAGATGTTTTTGTCTATAATTCTAAAAAAAATCAAACCAACGTAAAAATTCCCTGGGGAAATGCCACGGCTACTTTGCGGTATAATCATTTGTTCAGCGACAAACTTTTTATGAATATGTCGTTTATTTTCAATGATTACAATTTCAGCTTTTCGGGCGAGCAAGTCGATTTTGGTTTCAAAGCCCAGTCGGGTGTCCGCGATTATAATGTGAAATTTGATCTGGACTATTTTCTCAATACCAAGCACAAACTCAAATTCGGGGCAGCGTATATTCACCACCGTATGACACCCACGCAGTCAACTGCCCATTCTGATACTACAGAATTTAAAACCAATATTTCGCGTCGTTATTCACATGAATTTGCTTTTTACATAGATCATGAATATGATGTAAATGAAAAATTGAAATTTGATTTTGGCTTTCGCTTGAGCCTGTTTCAGCATACCGGACCTTACACTGAATATCTCGGCGATGGTTTTACATATAGCGACACCGTGTTTTATAAAAAAGCAAAACCCATCAAAACTTATGTTGGTCCCGAGCCTCGTATGAGCATGCGCTATGCCTGGGGAAAAGATAACTCAATCAAAGCCGGAGTGGCACTGAATTATCAGTATATCCATTTGGTAACGCAATCAAACAGCACACTGCCTACGGATGTATGGATTCAGAGTTCCAAGTATGTGAAACCGCAGATGGCATTGCAATACTCGGCAGGATATTTCCGCAATTTTAAAGACAATATGTTTGAAACTTCCATCGAGGTTTATTTTAAGCATCTTTGGAATCAAATTGAATACAGCGAAAATTATGTGCGGGAGCTGAATACCGATGCCGAACTGGGCTACGTATATGGCAAAGGAAAAGCGTATGGTGCGGAGTTCTTTTTGAAAAAACGCACCGGAAAATTGAACGGCTGGGTGGGTTATACCATTTCGAGAACCGACAGAAAATTTCCTGATTTAAACGGCGGAAAAGTATATCCGGCAAAGTATGACCGCACCCACGATTTGAGCATCAATCTGGCTTATGAATTCAACAAAGAATGGACAATAGGTGCTACCTGGGTGTATGCCACAGGCAATGCATTTACCTTGCCTAATGAATTGTATTTTATCGAATTTGGTTTTGTGTCGGGCTATGGAGGACGAAATACCTACCGTTTGCCTGCCTACCACCGCATGGATTTTTCTTTGAATTATACGCCTACGCCAAGAAGAAAACCCGACCGCAGATGGAAGTCGAGTTATAATATTTCGATTTATAATGTATATAACCGCAAAAACACGTATTTTATTTACTATAAAACAGAAGGCAGTTTGCCTGCCGGCAATTTAAAATTCACACCGGTAAGCGTGTCGCTGTTCCCGGTGATACCATCCTTTACCTGGAATTTTAAATTTTGATGGGTGTGAATTTTTTATTCATGAACCCTCGTCTTTTGGCAGGTATTATCACCTGCCAACTACTAATCATATTGAAACCGGAAAATAATTATAGCTATGGAGTTGCAAAATAATACGTTTAATTGTCGAACAAGTCATAAGTTTAGTAATGTATCAGGAAACTACCAACGCATTCTCATTTTTGTTTTTTATTTTTTATTGATTATAACTAACCTTTTTGTAAATCAATCATGTATTTATAACAAATGCACTTTTTGGAAAATAAGGGCAGATAGTTGTTTTTCAGATTACAGTTTGCATTTTAGAGATAATATTAAGTACTTCAGGCAATTTGAAGATAACTATGGCACTATCATCAAATCACTAAATACTCATTTATATAGAGATAGTATTTACAGCCTTTTCAATTCTGACTCTTCTTTATGTAAAAGATTAGTTAGTTTTTATAGTATTAATAACATTGAATACATGTATAGAGATACCCCCACGAACAAAATAATATTTATTTTTGAAGATCAATTAAATAATAAATATAATAAAAATGAAGGCTATTGTCCTTTTTTTAATTATTATCTTATATTTTCAAAAGACCCATTCGTATTAAATACTAAAGCTACTCAACATCAAATTGCTATTGGCAGATATAGTAAATTGTATAGATTATCAGAATTTTGGTATTTAGATACTTATGTTGCTCACTAAATTATCTCTTAGACCACTCGTCCTTGACAGTGTTATCAAATGCAACTACAAAATTAATAAAAACAGTATCTTTAAAAATCAAAAAGTGTCTCGTCCTGAAATAAGTTTACACATTTATAACTCAAAAAAGTGTAAACATGA
>CAZPBT010000020.1:8103-21651 GCA_964584555.1 uncultured Chitinophagales bacterium | reverse complement strand
TTAATTTAGCCTGCGATTTTTTTTCATTTTTATCCGGTATCAGTCTGCCGATAATTTCACGGTTGCCAAAAGATGCAAATTCTTTTTTAAGTTGTCTCTGAATAAAGAAATACAGCAAAGTAATTGCCGGAATCAGCAACAATAGCAGGAAATATTCTTTATGTTCAAATCGCAGCATTGTTATAATTTACCTCCCTTTTGTCCCTTCTATATAAAGGTGCGGGAGAGGATTCTTTAAGTTAAAATTGTTTTAAAATAAGTGTTTCTCAATATAAAATCAGCCAATAAACAAATCAAAGCAAGAAATAAAAACACATGATAGCGTTCACTCCTGCGATGATAATTACTCACTTTTATCTTGGATTTCTCCAGCTTATCAATCGTCGAATAGATAGATTTTAAATTGCTGTTATCCGTAGCTCTGTAATAAACACCTCCGGTTTCAGCAGCAATTTTACGCAACAAAGGTTCGTCAATTTGTACCGGCATATTTTGATAAAAGGTATTTCCATTTTGATCTTTTACGGGATAAGGAGCCATACCCATCTTGCCAATGCCAATCGTATAGACACGAATACCGTAATTTTGTGCAATTTTAATAGCAGAATAGGGATCTATATAACCCATATTATTTATTCCGTCTGTCATTAAAATAATTACTTTGGTCTTGGATTTACTTTCTTTTAATCGAGCAACACCAGTTGCCAATCCCATTCCTATTGCTGTGCCGTCTTCTATCATCCCACTTTTAATGTCTTTAAACAAATTGAGTAAAACCTGATGGTCAATCGTGATGGGACATTGTGTAAAACTTTCCCCTGAAAAAACGACTAAGCCGATACGGTCATTTGGTCTTTCTTTGATAAACTGCATGGCTACTTTCTTTGCTGCTTCTAATCTGTCAGGAGTAAAATCTCGGGCAAGCATGGAGCCTGAAATATCCAGCGAAAGCACGATATCAATCCCCTGTGTAGAAATTTCTTTTTCTGATAATGCACTTTGCGGACGGGCTAAGGTTATGATAAATAAGGCATACGTAATCAATTTCAGGATGGGTAAGTACTTAAATAAAATTACTTTCAATGAGTCAGTCTGTGTTAATACTCCACCGTGTTGAGGTATGCTGAACGTAGGATAATACGTATTGCGCTTGTAATAAAACCAGTAGGCCAACAATGGCAATGCCAGCAACAACCACAACAAATGCGGATGTGCGAAAGAAAAGCCATTTATGAGGAGGATGTTGGTCATTGGTTTATTAGTGACTAGTGATTGGTTAATTGGTTAATTGGTCATTGATGTTTGTGTATTTATTTACGGTCGGCTGCTTTGGGTTTGTTAGTTTCTTCTTCTATTTGTTTTGTTTTATCAATAAAGTCTGCTATTATTTTTAGTGCGTTTTCATTTTCCAGCATATCCGGTTGGGCTTTTGCAAATTTTACTAAATCACTAAGCGTCAGCACATCATTCAAATCTTTTTTCAGAGATTGTTTTAATACACCCTTGTGCATGGCATCCATAAGCTCATCTGTGGTTTGTTCCATCGCAGGGATTTTGTATCGAAGTTCAATATATGTTCTGGCTATATCGGTGAGTTCTGAGTAATATTCTTTTATATTCCCACTCTGCCACAATTTTTTCTGATTTAGTTTTTGCAGCTGTTGTACTGCCCAAACATGTGGCGGCAACAAGTATTTTTCATCTACCGGTTTTAGTTTTTTTCTTTTTTCAATAAAATACCATGCCAGCAATGCCCCTAATATTGCCAACACAAGTGCTCCTATCAGAAATGGCAATACTTCCTTAAAAGTAAGCGGAATTTTTAATGGTTCTTTTATGGGAATAATTTCTTTCGTAGTATCAATTTCAACACCGGCAACATGAATCATCTCTGCAGATGTTGTCATAGAATCAATCTTGCCGCTATTATCTATCAAAAACTGAAACTGAGGCAAAAGTATCCTGCCGGTATCGAATACAATTAAATTTACTAACTGATGATACTGGTTAACGCCGGATTTTCTTACCGTGTCAACCGGAGTATAGTTGGCTACTTCTATTATCTCAGAGATAGAATCTTTTAGATTCGGAAATACAACGCGCGCATTACTTTTTGCTTCAACATATAAATCCACCGGAATCCAGTCGCCTATAAGATATTCTTTTTCTTTAACTACAGCCGTGGCTGTCTGCGCCTGAATTTGTATAACGGAGCAACTGAAAATCAGCAGAATGAGATAAGGTAAAAATCTGGAAATAAGAAGATGTGAGGATTTATGTTTCCTCATGCTACATAACAAATTCCCAATATGCCACCAACTTAAACTCAAAATAATTTCCTTTACTTTTTTTATTCTCTCATTAATTAATTTTCAAATTCTCACATTTAGCTATGCGCGTTTTTTAAAGAAATTCATCAACAGATGCACATAAGGTTTCGCTGCATTTATTTTTATCTTGTCTGCCCCAGACTTAATAAAACTGTTTTCAAAATTTTTGTCGTAAAAAAATCCCCGTTCCTTATATGCTGATAAGGTAGTTTTATCGTTAGTATCTATCCAATGTGTTTGTCCGGTTTCTACATCTTGCACATGCAACAAGCCTATTTTTGGCAATTCATTATCCAGTGCATCAAACACTTTTATACCTATGGTGTCGTGTTTTTTGGCAACATGCTTCAGTTCATCTGCATAATTTTCATCCATAAAGTCGGAGATGATAAAGACTATACTTTTGCGTTTCACCATATTATATACGCTTGACAAAGCCAGTGAGATATTGGTATTATGTGAGGATGGGGTAAAATTCAGAATCTCCCTGATGATACGCAGTATATGTGATTTTCCTTTCTTTGGAGGAATATACATTTCGACTTTATCACTAAAAAACAAGACACCCACTTTATCATTGTTTTTGATGGCAGAAAAAGATAAGATACCGGCTATTTCGGAAATAATTTCATTCTTGGGTTGCTGTTGCGTGCCAATAAAAACAGATTTGCTTACATCTATCAGCAGCATAACTGTCAGCTCTCTTTCTTCTTCAAAAATTTTGACAAAAGGTTGCTTAAACCTTGCCGTTACATTCCAATCAATATTGCGCACATCATCGCCGTACTGATACTCTCGCACTTCACTAAACGACATACCCCTCCCTTTGAACGCAGAATGGTACTCACCCGAAAAAATATGATTCGTCAAGCCTCGAGTCTTGATTTCAATCTGACGTACTTTTTTGAGCAATTCGTTTACTTCCATGTGGTAATGATAAATTTTGAATTTTAAATTTTAAATGGACTAATCATCAAATTAGTTAATCATAAATTACCAAATTTCTCATGGAACTTCTACCCTGTTCAGGATGGTGTCGATAATATTTTCCTGTGTGATATTTTCAGCTTCTGCCTCATAAGTGACTCCAATGCGGTGACGCAACACATCATGTGCTACAGCTCTCACATCCTCTGGGATTACATAACCTCTGCGTTTGATAAATGCATACGATTTGGAAGCCAGTGCCAGACTGATACTTGCACGTGGCGAACCACCATATGCAATAAGATGTTTCAGATTGTCTATTTTATATTTCTGAGGGTCACGGGTTGCAAACACGATATCCAAAATGTATTTCTCTATCTTTTCGTCCATGTAAACGGTACGAACTGTATCTCGTGCTTTTAATATTTCGTGTGGCGACACGACGGGTTTAATTCCCGGATTGACACCACTTACATTTTGACGGATGATTTGCCGTTCTTCTTCAAATTCAGGGTAACCTATTACCACTTTCAACATGAAGCGGTCAACTTGCGCTTCCGGCAAATTATACGTCCCTTCTTGCTCAATGGGGTTCATAGTGGCCATCACTAAAAAAGGCTCTTCCAGTTTATAGGTCGTGTCGCCAAGCGTTACATTTCTCTCCTGCATGGCTTGCAGCAAGGCACTCTGTACTTTAGCGGGAGCCCGATTGATTTCGTCTGCCAAGATGAAATTGGAAAATATCGGGCCTTTTTTTACTTCAAAATTGCCTTTTGCCTGGTTATAAATCATAGTACCCAAAATATCGGCAGGCAATAAATCGGGTGTAAACTGAATGCGCGAAAATCTTGTATCAATAGCTTCGGACAAGGATTTGATAGCCAGCGTTTTTGCCAAACCGGGTACACCTTCCAGCAAAATATGTCCTTGCGATAAGAGTGCAATCATCAATCTTTCGAGCATATATTTTTGCCCGACAATAGATTTTGAAATTTCCATTTGCAACAAATCGAGAAAAGCACTATCCTGTTGGATTTTCTCATTGAGGGCTTTAATATCTACAGATTCCATGTATAAATTTTTGAATACGCAATTGATTTAGAAAGGCACAAAAATAAAGGCTAGAATGAATACTTCATTTTTTGTCGTGTTAAAAAATGTTAGATGATTTAACATTTAGAAAATTTTTAATCAGCTGGATGATATTAAGCAATAATGGTTGGTATACTTACCAGTCCATCCTCTTTTGTTTAGTCAGGACAGCAAACGATAAGAGAAGCCATTAAAGTGTATCATTTTATTTTCGAGCATGATATAATGTGGTATAAATAAAAAAATCCGAATCTGTCGATTCGGATTTTTTTGCTGTAAGGGGAAGATTCGAACTTCCACAAGGCGATTAGGAGCAGTGCAAGATTTGGTGGTCAATCCCTGTCGGCCTAATAAGGCTTAACCGGCTATACGCTGTCTTTGTTTCGAACTCCCCACCCCCGAGACAAGAGGGCATGGCTGCCAATTTCATCACCTCACAATGATGGTTCTTAGTTATTGGTAATTTGTAATATGAAATTGTTTCTATTTTCCTTATTACTGATAACTTATTACTTTACTTCCAAAGAACTTGATGATGCAAATTTAATAAAATACACAATTTTGTGCAATATTTTCATTGATTTAATCTAATTTTTACGGATAATGTAAATTTATAATCAAAAACATAGAAAATATGCAATACTACTTTAGGTAAACACCTTTGTTTTTGAAAGTTTGTAATACTACTTTTTAATCAATCCTCAAAATCGGTTTGCATCCAAGCTAACATGCCGCCTTTGAGGTTGACTAAATTCTCGTAACCTTTCATTTCCAAATATCGGCATGCTTGTCCACTGCGGTTGCCACTTCTGCAATAAATAAATAAGGTTTTGTCTTTTGGCAATTCCAGCACTTTAGTCGGAAAATCCGGCGACTGAAAATTAATGGCTATATGTCCGTCTATGCTTTCTTCAGCAATTTCTGCCGGAGTACGTACATCAACAATAACAGCCTTATCTTTTTCAGCACTATATGCTTCTAAAAATGCCAATGGTTCTAATTCTCGTATCATATTTTGATTTTATACGAGACAAAAATAAAGTATTCCGTCAAAACAGACAGATAAAAATCCGCTAAATGCAGGATTACTTTTTTTCTTCCTTGTTTGTATTTATATTAAGCGGAATATACAGCGGGCAAGTGCCTACTAAGCTTGTCAGGAGAAAGATGATAGCAAAAATTCCCAGAACAATTGCTAAAGTTCCATTAATGACATGCGTAAAATAGAGTATCGCTATAATAGCTGCTACTGCTATACGCAATGTTTTGTCGAGTTTTCCCATGTTTTTTACCATAATTAATGTTTTAAATTGGTTATGAATATTGTTGAATGATTGAGATTAAACTCTTTTTATCCAGCACACCACTTTGTCGCCACAATGATTTTCCATTTTTATAAAGTATCATAGTCGGCACACTTTGTATGTGCAGTTGTTGAGAAATTGCAGGATTACGGTCTACATCAATTTTTAAAATGGTTACTTTTTCCCCCATTTCATGTTTTACTTCTTTTAGTATTGGTCCCAGCATCTTACAAGGTCCGCACCACTCGGCAGAAAAATCGACTAAAACCGGTTTATCGCTTTTTATTGCTTCTTGAAATGATTTTGACATAATGAATTATTTTATTTCTTCGTAAGTTGTATCTTCAATTTTACTGGTTTTTTGTTCTTTTGTACCGCTGTAGCATTGCGTGCCACAACATCCGATATTAAATATAGCCATAAAAAAGAACATCACCCCTAAAATTCCTACAGGAATATCATGCATAGTAATGGCTTGCACAATGATAATAACGGCAAGCACCAGACGCAAAACACGCATCAAGTGCCAGCCGTAACGTATGTTTGAAAATGTATTAGTGAACATAACGCTTTACATTTAACCAGCTGCCGCCATTATAAACATTTGTAAATCCTTTGCTTTTTAGCATGGAGGTAGCCGCACCGCTTCTGCCACCACTGGCACAACACAAAATAATGTGTTTGTGTTTTTTTAGTGATTCTGCCTTATTGCCGATTACATTCACCGGGATATTTATCGAATTTTTTACGTGACCGCCTCTGAATTCTTCGGGTGTCCGCACATCGATAACCACTGCACCATCATCAAGTAATTGTTTTAAGTCCATAGTTTCTGAGTTCATTAATTTTTTTAAGAAAGATAGCATTGTTTGAATTTTATGTGTTAATAATTATTTTATATAAATGAAATTTCATCTTTTAGTGCCGTAAAAAACAGCTCTGTACCCATGCGGGGCTTTACCGACGTTTTACATTCTTCAATTTTGAATTCCTGAAATTTTGAAGAAAACAAGTCTAAATATTCTTGCTTGCTGCCGCCAAAAGGAGGACCTTGCGGAAAATCTACGCCAAATAACAACCCGGCTAAAATGCCATTTTCTCGAAGCAAAGCATACATTTTTTCACGATATTTTATACGCAAATCAGGTTGCAACGCGCAGAAAAATGTTTGTTCGATGATATAGTCATACATGCCGTTTAAATCGAAAAAGTCTGCGCAAATAATTGTCAGCCCATTACCGATATATGCTTGATATCTATCCAAGAGTTGGATAATTAATTTCGGCGATATATCGACCACCGTTACCTGTGTAAACCCGTTTTGCATCAAATAATCAACTTCATACGCATTGCCACATCCCGGAATTAGTATTCGTTTATTTTTATCTTTTATGGTCTCAAAAAATGAGATTAACGGCGGCGATGCCGATTTTAAATCCCAAAAGGTTTCGCCATTATTCCAACGGTCATCCCAAAATTGACGGTCTAATTGATTGTCATTTGTTTTCATAAAACCCATTCTTTTAATAAAATAAATACACCGATAAATAAGACGGTATAACCGAAAATACGTTTTAGTTTATTTTCTGAAATATCTAATGAAATTTTCCAACCCGATAACATGCCTATTATCGCAACAAGTGCAACGCCCAGTACCATCTTCCATTGAACAGTATCATGTATATCACTCACAAAACCCATAATAGAATTTACCGTAATAATCAGTAGTGAAGTACCCACGGCATGATGCATCGAATTTTTTTTCATATAAATTAAAGCAGGCACAATCAGAAAGCCGCCGCCTGCACCCAATAAACCCGTTAGCATACCGATAAAGACTGCTACTAAGACGAATGCCGGACTATTTTGCTGAGCAGCATCAGTTTTTGTTTTTGAAACAGTACGCTGATTGATATCGAATATCATTGAAGCAGCCGCAACAAACATGACCACGGCAAATAATGTCATCAGCAAAGTTGATTTACTGATAGAAATCGTTGAAGATTGATATACAAATTCAGGAATTGACGGCAAAAGAAATTTTCTGGTAACATACAAACTGATAACAGAAGGAATAAGAAAAGAAATTACTGTTTTAAAATCCGGCTTCTGATCCTTAATGCGGATGAGTACACCAATTGCTGATGTAATACCAACAATAAACATGGAATAATGTGTTGCATGAACAGGGCTTACATGCAGTAAGTAGACCAATAACGGAACAGTCAGTATAGTACCACCACTGCCTAACATACTCAAGGAGATGCCGATAAAAAAAGAAAGTATGTAAGCCAGGATTTCCAAAAGAAGTTGCCGTTAAACGTTTAGAGATAACAATCACAGTTTTTGATACAGTCCAGAATCTTCGCTACATCTTTTTCTTTTAGCGAATAAAAAATTTGCTGCTTGTCGCGTTTGCATGATAAGATACCGCGCAATTTCATGTTTTTCAGATGATGTGAAACAAGTGACTGTTCCATTTCCAAGGCTTCGCAAATATCATTCACACTCATTTTATTGTTGCCGCGCAACATATTTATTATAGCCAGCCGAGCCGGATGGGCAATTGTTTTTAAGATAACAGCAGCTTTCTCCAGCTTATCGTCTTCTAAAAAAGGTACTTGGACTGTTTGCATATTGTAAAATGTTCATACAAAGATATGTAAATATTTTCATATTCACAAGTACATGGTTTATTATTTGTCCAAAATCAAATTTTGTCAACGGATTTCTTCGATTTCTCCTTGTTCACTCAGTAGAAGAATACGCGAAGGTTTTTTATAATCTGATGTATCAAAAGCAGGATCTACGATAATATCCACTTGCTTTTTAATATCATCACTAATGTCTGAAAACTGCAACGGGCTGTTTTGCCCGGATAAATTTGCTGATGTACTAACCAAAGGAGCATCGAGATATCTGATTACCTGATGACAAAAACGATGATTGGGAATACGTACTCCAATACTCCCATTTTCTGCCAGTATAAATTTTGGCAGATGTTGAGTATAAGGAAAAATTATTGTTGTGGGCACTGTTGATTCCTGTAATAAGTGTTGCAGCTCTTCACTTAACAGCTTCGCCAAATGGATATATCTGGCAAGCATATCCCAATCACTTACCAGTAAGATCATGCTCTTTTGTTTAGGCCTGTTTTTAATGGAAAATACCTGATTTACAGCTACTTCATTTAATGCGGAACAACCCAGTCCCCAAATAGTGTCCGTAGGATATAATATTGTTTTTCCATTGTGAAGAGCCTGAGCGATATCCTGTATATATGCATTTTGGTTCATAAACAATATCATCAAAGATAAGGGTTTACATATTAAAGGTTTAATACTAACTATTTTAGTTTTGACTCACATCAATTTTATCGAAAAACTGTAAAATAAAATATATGGTACATGCAACGCTTTTAGTTTAAATAACAACTATAATGAAAAGTTTAATAATGAAAAAATCAATTTTTATATTAAGTTTTTTCTTAATTTCTTATAGTTTTGCTGCTTCGCCGGTCATTAAGCGAGAAGGAATTATTTTCAGGCAGCAAATTACCAGAGTGACAAAGATTAACATCCCGGAACTCAACCGCGATGTGGTGATTTGGAGGAGTCTGGTGGAGCTAAAAAACACCAGTAATGACGATGTGGCAGTAAACCGCCCCAGTTATTTTGGGTATTACTATGCCTACCTCAACCCTATGCAAATTGAAATTGTGCAACAAGCGGTACCACAATATATACTGGCAACGGCTTATAAAAACTATGTGGTAGAAAAAGTAAAAATGCTGGAAGCAAACCAGAGCTTACTGAGCGAGAAATATTATGCAACTTTCGACAATATTGACTTGAATAATGAGATTGCGGCATGGGACATGAGTTATATTTTTAACAGATAAAATAAGTATCATTGGGGGAATGATAAAAATTGGCGGCGCCTTCGGCGCTGCCAATTTTTTTTTACTCTCTTTTATTTACCTTTGTGTTATGCTCGTTTATAATATTACGTTTAAAGTCGATTTAGACAGTAGCGTTTCATTTCTTGATTTTTTAGAGCAATACACAACGGAACATGCTCTTGACTATGAATTATTTCAATTAGCCAATGTGGATGACAGCGACGGATTTACCTATTGTCTACATCAAAAATTTTCCGATTTGGGAACTTATAACCAGCACATTGTTGTTATAGACAGGAAATTTAAAGAACAAATTATTGAAAAATATGGCGACAAGGTCTTATTTTTCGGTAGCATTTTAAACAAAGTAAAATAATTACATGCCAGGAATTTATCTTATTTCTATCTTGATTTTCGGTGTTAGTTTTCTTGCCAGCACCATGCTGAAACGCCGTTTCCAGCAATATTCTGAAATTCCGTTGAATCTGACCGGAAAAGAAGTAGCAGAACGTATGCTATATGAAAATGGCATTCATGATGTCAAAGTGGTTGCTGTAGACGGTGCTCTAACCGACCATTACAATCCGGCAACAAAAACTGTAAACCTGAGCGACTGGGTATATGCACAAGCTAATGTAGCTGCTGCTGCAGTGGCTGCTCATGAATGTGGTCATGCCGTACAACATGCTACTGCTTATAATTGGTTGACCATGCGCTCCAAATTAGTGCCTGTAGTACAATTCAGTTCTAATATAGTGCAGTGGATTATCATGGGTGGGTTAGCTGTTTTGGCATTTACTAAAGGTCAAGTGCCTTGGGTTCTGCTATTAGGTATAATCCTTTTTGCCATCACTACGCTTTTCAGCTTTATTACTTTACCTGTGGAGTTTGATGCTTCTGCCCGTGCCATACAGTGGATAGACAAAGCCGGGATAATGCCATCTAAAGATTTGGGTAAGGCTAAAAATGCATTAAACTGGGCAGCATCAACCTATGTAATCGCAGCATTAGGCTCATTAGTAACCTTGCTGTATTACATTTCTATCTTTATGGGTGGTCGCCGAAGGGACTAATCTTCAAAACGCAGGTGCTTGATTGTTGTGCTGCGATTCATCAATTGACGCAAGGATTCAATGCCAATTTTTATGTGTAATTCTACATAGTTAGACGTAACTGCTTTATCGCTTTCTTCAGTTTTAACCCCTTCCGGTATCATAGGCTGATCGGAAACAAGCAATAATGCACCTATCGGAATTTCATTGGCGAAGGCTACAGAAAATAACGTGGCTGTTTCCATATCTATGGCCATAGCACGTATTTTGCGCAGGTATTCTTTAAACTCTTCGTCATGTTCCCAAACACGACGGTTGGTGGTATAAACCGTTCCTGTCCAGTAGTCTTGCTGGAATTCTCTGATGGTAGTAGAAATTGCTTTTTGCAAGGCAAATGAAGGCAAAGCCGGCACTTCGGGTGGGAAATAATCATTGGAAGTACCCTCACCTCTGATAGCTGCAATGGGCAATACAAAATCACCAATTTCGTTCTTCTTTTTCAAGCCTCCGCATTTACCTAAAAATATAGCTGCTTTAGGCTGTATTGCGGAAAGTAAATCTATCATGGTGGCGGCAAGCGGGCTGCCCATGCCAAAATTTATAATAGTGATATTATCTGCAGTAGCCGTTTGCATGGGTTTATCTAAACCCATTACTTCAACTTGATTCCAAGCGGCAAAAAGGTGTATATAGTTGGAAAAATTTGTGAGGATAATGTATTCACCAAAATCCTCTAATGCTCTGCCAGTGTAACGAGGCAGCCAGTTTTTTACTATTTCATCTTTAGATTTCATTCGCTTGCCTGATTGTTATTCCCTTTATCCCGCATTTTCAAATTAAACATAACCGGCAAAACTACTTTTTCTTTGATTGCTTTTCCATTTTCTGTGGCCGGTATCCATTTCGGCATCAGCTTTACCACGCGTAATGCTTCTGCATCTAATACGGGCCATGAAGATTTTTGCACTGCAAAATTACTTAAACTTCCGTCTTCATTTACTGAAAATGAAATTAGTGTTTTTCCTTGCCATCTGTTTTTATTGGCTTCAGCCGGGTAAATTATATTTTTAGACAAGAATGAAATTAACTGCTGTTCACCTCCCGGATACAGAGGTTTGGTTTTAGTTTGTGCGAAAAGCAAAATCGATGCACATAAACCAAGTAAGAAAAATAGCTTTTTCATATTGTTATTTTAAGGGAATACACCTAATTCCAAATAGGCTGTTCCGATTTTATTTAATGCATTTACAAAAGCAGCCGTACGGATGGTTTTGATTTTCTTTTGTTTCCAGATTTCATGAATGGCTTCGTAGGAATGAATCATCGTGTCTTCCAAACCGGAACGAACAATATCAATCTCATTAGCTCCGTGAATGATTTCTTTTTCTTTGTCTGAAATTTTTCTACCCGTGTTTTTTTCTATCAATTCTACTAAGGTAGCAAATGTAGATTCCTGAAAACGGTGTTCCATACGACCAAAACGAACGTGTGATAAATTTTTCAGCCACTCAAAATAAGAAACCGTTACACCACCTGCATTCAAATACATATCCGGAATAATCAAACAACCTTTTTTGAGCAATATACTTTCTGCTGCCGGAGTTACAGGACCGTTTGCACCTTCTCCGATTATTTTTGCTTTTATTCTATCGGCATTGTCTGTAGTAATTTGATTTTCTAGTGCTGCCGGAATTAAGATATCGCATTCCAGTTCTAAAATGGCATTAGAATCTTTTATAAACTTAGCCTTCGGGTAATTGCGTATCGTCTTATTTTCGATTTGATATTTTTTCAAATCTTCCACATCAATTCCCTTAGGGTTATAAAGTCCGCCTTCAAACTCAGCTACTCCCACAATAATTGCACCGTTTTCCTGCATTACTCTTGCACTGTGATAGCCCACGTTTCCAAAACCTTGTACGACTACCGTTTTATCTTGCAATCCCGGTTTTAATCCTATTTTTTTCATGTCATCGGCATGAGAGCAAGCCTGTTTCAGTCCGTAGAAAACACCTCGTCCTGTAGCTTCACTTCTGCCATGAATACCATTTTGCGAAATCGGTTTTCCTGTTACACAACCATGAGCATCAATTTCTTTCGCATTAAATTGAATATAGGTATCTACTATCCAACTCATTTCACGTTCACCCGTACCATAATCAGGTGCAGGCACATCCAGTGCAGGCCCGATAAAGCCTTTCTTGATTAATTCAAAAGTATATCGTCTGGTAATTTTTTCAAGTTGTTCTACAGTATAATTTTTCGGATTGATTTTAATACCGCCTTTTGCACCACCAAACGGTACATCTACCACAGCACATTTATACGTCATTAAAGCAGCAAGAGCCATCACTTCATCCTGATTTACCATTTCGCTGTAGCGAATACCCCCTTTGGTAGGCAGGCAATGATGGCTATGCTGTACTCTATAGGCTTCTATAACTTGTATATCATTGCCGATGCGTATCGGAAAGTTGATTTGATAAACAGCATTACATGCTTTAATTTGGTTAAGGAGACCTTTAGGAAAGTCGGTATAAATTCCGGCCTGGTCAACGAATGTGGACACATTCTGAAAAAATTGGGTTTGATCTTTCATACTACTTTTATAACTACTTTATTTCTTTCTCTAATTGTTTGACTTTACGTTCTATGCTGACTAAGAACAATACTATGCCGATGAATATAACACAGAGTACGGCTATAACTGCATAAAGTTTATTGCTGTTTTGAAGCTGGTCACCTATTGAGTTGGACTGAGCAAATACTGAAAGTGTAAGTAAACTCATCAAAACGGACAATTGCAATTTCGGAAACATACTATCTTATTTTAAATTAATATTTTGCGGGTGTAAAATTAATGTAAGATATTGATATGTACAAGTGCTAAAAATGGAGAAAGTCAAATATCATTAAATATGGGGAATAGACTATTTTATCAT